>JBJTHA010000221.1:0-3030 GCA_046094265.1 Cytophagales bacterium | reverse complement strand
GTCTTGCAAAATGGCGGGCTCTTCTGCGGGCGCAGGTAGTGGTGGTGCCTTAGCCCCGCATTGGCAGCCTGGCCAGCCGTGGTGCGCTTTTATGGAGGCGGTAACCTCTGCCCACAGGCTATCGGTTTTGTACCGGTAGTTTAATTGGCCAAAGCCCGCCCGTGGCGCTAATACGGCTTGGGCCACCCACACGGCCAAAACCAAAAGGTAGGTTAGGGGTTTCATAGTTGATTAATTAAGAAACAAATTGTAACGATTAAAAATAGTCATCAATTTCGGGTTTGCAAAGGGGAGTTTTACAGCGGTGTTACTGCTTGTAAAGATTCTTTTGTCAGACTTGTGTATTTTTTCAGGATTTGAGACTCGCTCCACAGATTGCGCCAATAGGCCTACAATATGCTCGACAGAAATACGGGTGCCCTTGATGGTAGATGGTAGGCTTGCCCATCAAAATTTCATTATTGGCCATAATATATTCTCGCCCGTTCATTTTCTTTGTTCTGACTTCTCTGTTGATTTGTAGGATGAATACATCACAATCTCCACCTCACAAACGCTTCCATTGCCTCGTAGTTCGCAAGGCCAAGTTTGTCGTAGTTCTGAGCGGTTTCGCGGTTGCGCTCTTCGGCACGCAACCAAAACTCACGTGCGTCATCGCCCGGGAATACGGGCCTGTCTTTTTGGGATTGGTGTTTGAAGATGGCATAACGCTTGCGCTCTACTTCTTGTGGCGAGAGTGGCACTGCCATTTCAATCTCATGCGTTTCAAATTCATGCCATGCGCCACGGTACATCCAGAGCCAGCAGTCTTTCGTCCAGCTTTCATTTTTTAGTTGCGCCAGCGCATCGATAATGATTTTGAAGCACACAATGTGCGTGCCGTTGGGGTCTGCAAAATCGCCTGCGGCAAAAATCTGGTGCGGCTTTATTTTTTGCAGCAACTCTGCTGTTTGATCGACATCGGCCTTCGAGACGGGGTTCTTTTTGGTTTTGCCCGTTTCATAAAAAGGCAGCCCCATAAAGTGGATGTTCGAGTCGTTCAATCCCGCATAGCGCGCACCCGCAATGGCTTCCGTTTTTCGAATAAAACCTTTCACGCTTCGTATTTCCTCTGAATCAATTTGATTGGGTTGTTTTTTCTCGATGAAACTTCGTGCTTCGGCATACACCTTTTTCAATTTTTTACTGTCGATGCCCACGCTGTCTGAGTAGTCAATGGCAAACTCCATGTAACGCAGCACGTCATCGTCCCACACCGCAGTATTGCCCGAAGTTTGATATGCTACGTGAACATCATGGCCTTGATCTACGAGCCGTATAAAAGTGCCGCCCATGCTGATCACGTCATCATCGGGGTGAGGGGAGAAGATGACCGAGCGCTTTTGTGCAGGGTGAGCCCGCTCGGGCCGTTGCGAGTCATCGGCACCGGGCTTGCCGCCCGGCCAACCGGTAATGGTGTGTTGCAGTTTATTAAAGATGTGGATATTTACTTGGTAGGCCGAGCCGCGCTCTACAATCAGCTGTGCCATACCGTGGTTATTGTAATCCTCTTCGGTAAGTTTAAGGATGGGTTTTTTTACTTCACGCGAAAGCCAAATCACAGCTTTTTTTGTCAGGGGTTCATCCCACACGCAATCCTTCACTAACCAAGGCTTATTGAAACGGGTAAGTTCAGCCGCGGCATCTTCGTCTAAGATAAATTCTACGTTCTGCGAAAGCTGTAAGTAAGTGGCCGGCACATCGCTGGAGATTTCACCTTCCACCGCTTTTTTAACAATCGATGCTTTCTTGCCGCTCCATGCCATCAAGATGATTTCGCGTGCTTTAAAGATGGTGCCAATCCCCATGGTGATAGCCTTGGTCGGCACGTTCTGTTTTCCGCCAAAGTCGCGGGCAGCATCCCTCCGGGTGAGATCATCCAACGTTACGAGGCGTGTGCCCGAGTTGGGCGCGGATCCGGGTTCATTGAAGCCAATGTGACCCGTACGGCCGATACCGAGTACTTGTAAGTCTAAGCCTCCGAGCGATTCAATCTTACGTTCGTATTCTAAACAAAAAGAGGCAATCTGATCTTTTGCCAAGGTGCCATCGGGTATGTGGATATTCTGCTTTTGAATGTCCACGTGTGCGAAGAGATTTTCATTCATGAATGTAACATAACTCTGCACGGAGTCATGTTGCATGGGGTAGTACTCGTCCAGGTTGAAGGTGATCACATGCTGAAAGCTCAGGTTTTCTTCTTTGTGCATGCGCACGAGTTCGGCATACACGCGCACGGGCGTGGCACCGGTGGCCAAACCCAACACCGCGAAGCTTCCGTTCTTTTGTTTTTGACGAATGAGGTTTGCAATGCGTTGCGCCACTACTTTTGAAGCAACCTGCTGGTCTTTATACACGGTTACGGGCAGCTTTTCAAAGCGTGTCTCTTCCAATAAGTTAAGTCGGGGCGATTTTAACGAGGTAACAGGAGACGATGACATAACAACAACGATTGAGTTTCAATAATAAGAATTTAT
Organism: Cytophagales bacterium; assembly: GCA_046094265.1. Classification (GTDB taxonomy): domain Bacteria; phylum Bacteroidota; class Bacteroidia; order Cytophagales; family Cyclobacteriaceae; genus ELB16-189. The sequence continues at coordinate 514 of JBJTHA010000221.1, read as the reverse complement.
CTTGGCTTTATGGAGAAAAACGGGTGCATTTCAAATTGTCGGGGTATAACTGTGCGCTGGCAAGCGCGGCTAGCGGATCGTGATTACAAAGCCGAAAACCACCGCACCAGCCGTTGGCAAGGCACTGTGCTGCGGCAGGAACGCTGGGATGACTTACATACTGTAATTATATAGCTGTTCATCAGGAACTTAGCCTTGAAATAGTTATGTAATGTTTATGCGTTATGTTAACATAGCTTTGGCATCCTGGTCTAACCGAAATCTTCATAGAAAGTTTTTTAGCGTGGGCGTTTCAGGCCCAATCTCAATCATTTACAACCGGATGGGGCAGCGGCACTTATTGGCGGGCTTTAATGGTGGGAGGGAAGTGTGGCCTGACAATGGGTGTTGCTGCTGTGTAGGGAAATAAATTGGGGATAAAATCAGAAAGCGCAAGGCGAATGAGTGCACTAATTTTTACTTCAGCCCCTTTCTCCGATCCAGCACATCTCTTACCCGCGCTGCACTTTCATAA
>JBJTHA010000220.1:0-2634 GCA_046094265.1 Cytophagales bacterium | reverse complement strand
AACTTGGCTCCTGCCATGGCAGGTACTGATCTTTTCACCCACATTCGCTACATGGTGTTTACCACCGCCCCCACGCTTGCTATTACCTTGGTTATTTTTTTTGCGTGGGGATTTACCATTGACACCACCGGTGCAGCCGATACCGAAGACGTGTTACGTTCGATTGATAGTGCTTTCAACCTAAATCCAGTTCTTTTTGTCGTTCCTGCACTTGTATTGTTCATGATTGTAAGGAAAGTTCCTGCGATCCCCGCGTTGTTGGTTGGTTCAGTTTTGGGAGGCATCTTTGCTATCGTCTTTCAGCCGCAAATTATCGATCAAATGTCACAAGTGACAGGTAATCCCATTAAATCGGCCTTTGTAGCCGTAATGAAGTCTATGGCCACCAACATCAACATCAAAACGGACAACGAGATGATTAGTCAACTCCTATCATCAGGAGGTATGGCGGGTATGCTTAATACTATTTGGTTGATTTTGGGTGCCATGATTTTTGGCGGAGTGATGGAGTCCAGTGGGTTGTTGATGAGAATTGTGGAAGAAATAATTAAGTGGGCTCATTCTACAGGGTCGCTTGTTTTGTCAACGGCCGTCACTAGTATTTTCTTTAACTGCACTGCTGGTGATCAATACATGGCCATTGCCATTCCTGGCCGAATGTTTGCCGACACCTACCGAAAGCAGGGCTATAAGCCGGAACTGCTCAGTAGAACATTAGAAGATGCGGGCACCGTTACTTCGGTGTTAGTACCCTGGAATACTTGTGGTGCAACACAGTCTAAAGTACTGGGTATTTCTACTTGGACCTACGCCCCCTATTGTTTCTTCTGCATCATCAGCCCGTGTATGACCGTTGCACAAGCTTACCTTAACTTCAAGATTCGAAGGTTAAATGACAAAGCATCATAAGGTCAACATTACCCACGATGAAATTAACGAGTTGCCCCTTGGTTCGTACGAAGGGGAAGTGGAAGTAATTTCCGGAGCAGGTGAATTGGATGATGTTTTTGACGAAATAAACAAACACTCAATTGTTGGCTTTGATACGGAGACAAAACCTGTATTTGTGCGCGGACATTCGAACAAAGTGGCACTGATGCAAATAGCTCTTCCAAAAAAGGTCTTCTTAATTCGGTTGAATAAAACCGGCTTGGCCACGCCCGTTGTTCAATTTTTGGAGAATGAAAACATAACAAAAGCGGGTGTGGCACTGCGCGATGACATTAAGGCATTGCAAAAGTTGAAATATTATAGGCCGAGCGGGTTTGTGGAGTTGGCGGAAATGAGCAAGCAGGCCGGGTTAGAGGTAGAAAGCGTTAAAAAACTGGCCGGATTGCTACTGGGCTTCCGAATATCAAAAGGGGCACAAACCAGCAATTGGGAGGCTCAAGATTTAAACGACAAACAAATCAGCTACGCTGCCACCGATGCATGGGTATGTCTTGAGGTTTATAAGAAATTAGCTGGGTAAGCCGGACCTTGAAATGCCTTGGTTTAGCTCAATACAAAGGTGATTAGTTTGGTCAATACACATCAAAATGTTAACATGCAAAAAGCGAGTTGCCTTTGTTATGAATGAAACAACTTATTTAAGGGCATAAACATCATAGCTCACCCCACCTTGACCAAATTTTCCAATACCTACTGCAACGATATGATTTAGCCAGTCGTATTTTTTTGAACTTGTTTCAAAAAATGGAGCAATTCTCCGGTACGTACTGCCGTCTGTATTGTTGCGAACAATCCCCTTGTATGTATTCGAAATCAACTGGCCATCATCTGTTTCGAGAATCAGTTTAACATCTAGGTGTGTTGTTGGAGGGCAAAGATGCAGTTGCTATTTTTGCGGCATGGTGAAAGAGTCAAAAATCAATAGGTATTTCGTTATCGATTTCGATAGCACATTTACAAAGGTAGAGGCATTTGATGTGCTGGCAGACATTGTTTTGAATGAACACCCCGACAGCGATAAACTGAAAAAAAAGATTACTGAGATCACCAACTTAGGCATGGAAGGCAAGCTGTCACTGCGCGAGTCAATCGATAAACGTCTCGAAATCTTGCAACCAGAAAAAAGACACCTCACTCCTTTGGTGAAGAAACTAAAAGATTTGGTGTCGGAGTCGTTCAAGCGCAACAAAGAGTTTTTTGAAAGCTATGCCGAAAATATTTACATCATCAGCAATGGATTCCGCGAGTTTATTGAACCGGTTGTAACCGAGTATGGTATTCGTGCAGAAAACATTCTCGCCAACGAATTTATTTTTGATGAGCGCGAGAAAGTCATCGGCTTCGATTTGGGTAATCCGCTTTCGGCCAACAATGGCAAGGTAGAGCAACTAAAAAAATTGAGCCTGCCAGGAGATGTGTACGTAATTGGCGATGGCTATACTGACTATGAAATCAAACATGCGGGTCTGGCCAACAAATTTTATGCATTTACCGAAAACGTAGAACGCGCCAGCGTACTAAACAAAGCCGACCATGTGGCACCAAGCCTCGATGAATTTTTATACCTCAACAAGTTGAACACTGCTATCTCGTATCCAAAAAATCGCATCAATGTGCTGTTGCTGGAAAACGTACACCCCGTGGCTATTGAACTTATGAAGTCCGAGGGCTTCAATGTAGAAT
>JBJTHA010000219.1:0-7563 GCA_046094265.1 Cytophagales bacterium | reverse complement strand
GTCTTCTATTTAACAAAGATTAGAAACAAAGATGTGGAGGCTTCGAAAGCTGAAAAGAAAGCACACGCTTAAAACTATCGACTAAAGAACTATTGACTATCGACTAATATGCAAGTAACCTCTTCGATACGCGAACCCTTAATTACTGGTGGTAAAACTATGCGCGATGTCTCCGAAGACATCAGCCGCCAAGTAGAAGGTAAACCCACCGGCCTTTGGTGGATTGCCATGGGCATTTCCCTCGCATTACTTGGTTTCGGTTTTTATTGTTTGTGCTTTCTGTTATGGGAAGGCGTGGGTGTTTGGGGATTGAACAAAACCGTAGGTTGGGCGTGGGATATCACCAACTTCGTGTGGTGGGTCGGTATCGGTCACGCTGGCACTTTAATTTCAGCCATCTTGTTGTTGTTCCGCCAAAAGTGGAGAATGTCCATCAACCGTGCTGCGGAGGCGATGACAATCTTTGCCGTTATCTGTGCTGCTACTTTCCCGTTTGCACACATGGGTCGTTTGTGGTTAGGTTTTTATTGGGTGTTTCCATTGCCAAATACATGGGGCAGTTTATGGGCAAACTTTAACTCGCCACTGTTGTGGGACGTGTTTGCGATTTCAACTTACTTCTCTGTATCGTTGGTATTCTGGTACATGGGCTTGATCCCCGACTTTGCGGTAATCCGTGACCGTGCTGTGCGCCAAGGAAATAAATTGCGTGCGCAGATTTACAATGCGTTGAGCTTTGGCTGGGATGGTGCTGCTAAAACATGGAGCCGTTATGAATCGGTGGCGTTGATCCTGGCCGGTCTTTCTACACCACTTGTATTGTCAGTTCACACCATCGTATCGATGGACTTTGCTACTTCGGTGATTCCGGGATGGCACACCACTATTTTCCCACCTTACTTCGTTGCAGGTGCTATCTTTTCGGGCTTTGCCATGGTGTTAACCCTGTTGTTGGTAACGCGCAAAGTGTTCAAACTAGAAGACTACATCACCATCTACCACGTAGAGTTGATGAACATCATCATTATCATTACCGGTTCAATTGTGGGTATTGCTTACATCACTGAATTCTTCATTGCCTGGTATGGTCAAGTGCCTGCCGAGCAGTATGCATTCTTCAACCGTATGCAAGGTCCGTATTGGTGGGCATATTGGTCAATGATGACTTGCAACGTGATTTCGCCTCAGTTGTTCTGGTTCAAGAAGATCAGAACCAACTTGGTGGCCACGGTTGTATTGTCCATCATCGTGAACATCGGTATGTGGTTCGAGCGCTTTGTGATCATCGTTACATCGCTGCACCGCGATTATGTACCGTCAAGCTGGTCTATGTTTCACCCTACGATTTACGACATGGGCGAATATATTTTCACTTTTGGATTGTTCTTCACTGCATTCTTCTTGTTCGCAAAGTTCTTCCCGGTGGTGAACATGGCCGAAGTGAAAAGTATTTTGAAATCATCATCTGAACGCAAGCATTGATAGTATGGAAAGTAACAAGCATTTTATCGTAGGTATTTTTGAAGACGAAGACGTGCTGCTAAAAGCAGTGGAAGAATCGCGCGACAAAGGCGTGAAAATCCACGAAGTGTATTCACCGTTCCCAGTTCACGGGTTGGATGAAGCACTAGGCTACAAGCGCTCTCGCTTACCGATCGCTGCCTTTTTGTTCGGCATGACGGGCACTTCATTGGCACTGCTGATGCAATTTTGGATGTTGGGTTACGATTGGCCGATGATTATTGGTGGTAAGAACCATGCTTCATTGCCACCGTTTGTCCCTGTTACCTTCGAATTGACAGTTTTGTTGGCAGCGTTTGGAATGGTGGGCACATTTTTTATTGTGAGTGATATGAAGCCTTACAAGTATCCACGTCAGTTTGACTTGCGCAGCACAGACGATAAGCACGTAATGGCAATTGATTTGGCAAGCAACAAGTTAAGCAAAGACGAACTGTCTTCCATTCTCAAGTCAAGTGGAGCATCTGAAGTAAATGAAAAGAATTTTTAACAGCATCGATATGCGAGGACTCAGTTTAATATTGTGTGCAGCGGTGGTGGTCATTCTGGCTTCGTGCAAGGCAAGTGGCGATTACCCTGGTTTGGAATATGCACCTAACATGTATCATTCAGTGGCTTATGAGCCGCTTTCTCAGATCACTGATTTGAATCAAGGTACCATTACTAATTCACTGGATAACGGTCGTGGAGAATTTTATAATACTAACCAGTACAACCCCTACAAAATGAACCTGCGCACTCCTCCCGCGCATGTGGTAAGGCGCAATGCCCATGGCTGGTTGCCGTACCGCGGAGGAAATGACACAACGGGTTTACGCATGGCCAACCGTTTAGTTAGCCCGTATTTAAGTGATAGCACACCTGCCTTATTGGCACAGGGTAAAGTTGCCTATGAAATGTATTGCCAACACTGCCACGGTGCAAAAGCAGGTGGTGATGGAAAAGTTGCTCAAGGTGTAAAAATTGATGGTACAGAGCATACTGCATACCCTGGAGTTGCCAACTTACAAGGAGATGCATACAAGAATATCACCGAAGGCCACATTTTCCATGTGATTACTTACGGAAAGGGTTTAATGGGCGCACACGGATCGCAAGTAAGTGAAGAAGATCGTTGGAAAATTGCCCGGTATGTAAAATCACTTCAAAAGAATTAATATCCAGATGATGATAGCGGACGAAAAATACATTTTCAAACCAGAGACACAACGCAAGCTGTTTATTTTGATAGGGGTGGGCATCCTGCTATTAGTGCTGGGTATAGTTTTATCAAACATGGGCGGCCATGCCGAAGAAAAACATGCGGCAGACGAAATCTCCAAATCGTTGGTGGCGAGTGCCGAAAAACCGGCCGAGCATGCGGCCGAGGCGGGCCATGAAGGAGCGGGCGAGCACCATGGTGCAGGTCCGGTTTGGCTACAGCGCGTTTTCTCATCTTTGTGGCATAACAACATTTTCTTTGCAGGTATTGGTATCATTGGTTTGTTTTTTATTTCGATTCAATATGCCGCGCAGGCAGGTTGGTCGGCTCCAATAAAGCGCATCCCGTTGGCCATGGGTCATTGGATACCGTTTGCCGGTATTTTAACGTTGATCATTTGGATTGTGGTGAAAGGCCACGTATTTCACTGGACGCACGCAGATTTGTATGCAGAGGGCGAACATGGAGATGCTATTTTGAAAGGTAAGGGCGCTTATTTCTATTGGCCGATGGCGGTGGGAAGCTTCCCTATTTTTTATGTACTCCGTATGGTGGTCTTCTTTGGGCTGTGGTACTGGTTTTTTACCTGGATCAAGAAAGAAATGTTGGCCGAAGATGTTGATGGTTCACGGCAACATTGGTTTACAGCGCGTAAAATATCTGCTTATTTCCTTGTTGTGTTTGCAGTAAGTTCTTCTGTTGCTGCTTGGGATTGGGTGATGAGCATTGACCCTCACTGGTTCAGCACGATGTTCGGTTGGTATGTGTTTGCCAGCTGGTGGGTAACTGGTTTGGCTACCATTACTTTGATTGTTGTTAACCTAAAAGGTGCGGGTTACATGAAAATGGTTACACAAAACCACCTGCACGACTTAGGTAAGTTTGTGTTCGCTTTCTCCGTATTCTGGACGTATATCTGGTTCTGCCAGTTTATGTTGATCTATTATTCAAACTTGCCGGAAGAAACCATCTATTTTATTCAACGCATGCGCACCTCGCCTTATGCGTGGATATTTTACGCGAACGTATTTCTAAACTTTGTGCTTCCGTTCTTGTTATTAATGACAAGAGATGCAAAGCGTCAGATGTCTATGTTGAAGGTGGTGTGCCCGATTGTAATTGTGGGTCATTGGTTTGATTTCTATAACATGGTAACGCCCGGCACTATGAAGGGCAACGGTGGTGTTGGCTTCATTGAAATCGGATTGGCCTTGATTTTTATGGGCTTATTTTTGTATGTGGTGTTGAATGCCTTGTCAAAACTTCAATTGGTGGCAAAGCATCACCCTTTCATGGAAGAAAGCTTACATCATCACATTTAACATTTAAAAATTTAACAGCATAAAGATCGTTATATGAATTGGATTATTGGGCTTGGTGTAGTTTTGGTTCTTGGCATCCTTTACATGATCTTCCGCATTGGAAGTTTGGTAGAAGTAGTGCGCGGAAAAAAGGATGAACCTTTTTCAATGTCTTGGAATAATATCAACGCCTATCTGTTCATGGCGTTTATGATATTCGGGTTGGTCGGATTCTTTTGGTATTCATGGGAACATTATGGAACATATGAACCTGCTGTGGCTTCCGTACACGGTGAGGTGACTGACAACCTGTTTTGGGTTACCATGTGGATTACAGTGGCGGCTTTCTCGGTCATCTTTGTGGTGATGTTTTGGTTTACATTCACTTACCGCTACGACAAAAATCGTAAGGCTGAATTCTTCGCAGATAACCATAAATTGGAGATTACATGGACTGTTATCCCAGCGATCGTATTGGCTTTGTTGATTTTTAAAGGTCTTCGTGCTTGGAATGACATCACGGGACCAGCATCAAAAGATGCAGAAGTAATTGAAGTGGTAGGACAACAGTGGTTGTGGATGACGCGCTACCCGGGCACAAAAGACAAAGAATTGGGTAAGCACAACTATAAATTGATCGATGCAGCCAATGAATTTGGTTTAGACTTAACAGACAAGAATTCTTTCGATGATTTCAAATCATTGGAAATGCATATCCCAGTGGGCCGCGAGGTTTTGTTGAAGATCCGCGCGAAAGATGTGTTGCACTCGGTGTTCTTACCTCACTTCCGTGTGAAGATGGATGCTGTGCCTGGCATGCAAACACAGTTTAAGTTTACGGCCACTCTGACAACTGCTCAGATGCGTGAGAAGTTGAACAACCCCAACTTCAACTACGAGATGGCTTGTACCGAGATTTGCGGCCGTGGTCACTTTTCCATGAAGTTCCCTGTAGTGGTTGATACAGAAGAAGATTATCAAAAGTGGTTGTCATCTCAGGAAGCCTGGTTGAAACAAAACCCTGACTACTTGAAGTATGTTCCGGCAGAATTGAAAGAGGCTGCAATGATCAAAGCAGGCATTCCGCTGGATAATTTGACAATCGTACAGACAGCATCAAACTAAGAAACCGAAGCGCAGAAAGATATGGCAATACATGTAGAATCCCACTCAGCAGTTCACGCACATGATGACCATGGTCACGAGCACGAGCATCACCATGGTAATTTTTGGACGACTTACATATTCAGTGAAGACCACAAGGTAATCGCCAAGCAATTCCTGATCACAGGGATGATCTGGGCATTGATTGGTGGTGTGCTGTCGGTTTTGTTCCGTCTGCAATTGGGCTTCCCGGAAGCAAACCTAAGTTGGTTGAAGCCAGTATTAGGTGGATGGTTGACCCCGGAGGGCAAGATTGACCCGGAGTTTTATTTGGCACTGGTAACAATGCACGGTACCATCATGGTGTTCTTTGTATTGACGGCCGGCTTGAGTGGAACGTTCAGTAACTTCTTGATTCCATTGCAAGTGGGTGCACGCGACATGGCATCAGGGTTTATGAACATGCTTTCATACTGGTTCTTCTTCCTGTCGAGCTGTGTTATGTTTGTGTCACTCTTTATTTCCACTGGTCCTGCGGCTGGCGGTTGGGTAATTTATCCCCCTCTAAGCGCGTTGCCGCAAGCAATTCCCGGGTCTGGTTTAGGTATGACACTCTGGTTGGTATCAATGGCGCTTTTTATCGTGAGCTCGTTGTTGGGAAGCATCAACTACATTACCACTGTTATTAACTTAAGGACTGGTGGCATGTCGTTTACCAAGTTGCCATTGACCATTTGGGCATTCTTCCTTACGGCAATCATTGGTATTTTGTCGTTCCCTGTTCTATTTGCTGCAGCACTGTTGTTGATTTTCGATCGCAGCTTCGGCACGAGTTTCTACCTATCAGACATTTACATTGGTGGCGAGGCTTTGCCGAACCAAGGCGGTAGCCCCATCTTGTTCCAGCACTTATTCTGGTTCTTGGGGCACCCTGAAGTGTACATTGTATTGTTGCCTGCCCTCGGCATTACGTCAGAAATCATTGCCACCAACTCACGCAAACCGATCTTCGGCTACAAAGCGATGGTAGGTTCCATGTTGTTCATCGCCATCCTGTCTTTCGTTGTGTGGGCGCATCACATGTTCGTGACAGGTATGAACCCGTTCTTGGGATCGATCTTTACGCTGTTAACGCTGATTATTGCCGTGCCTTCGGCTGTGAAAATATTCAACTATGTGACCACGCTGTGGAAGGGTAACATCCGGTTTACACCTGCGATGTTGTTCTCCATTGGATTGGTGTCATTCTTTCTAACAGGTGGTATCACTGGTATCTTCTTGGGTAACTCTGCCGTTGATATACAGCTACACGATACCTACTTTGTGGTAGCGCACTTCCACTTGGTAATGGGTAGCGCATCTTTCTTTGGCATGATGGCCGGGGTGTACCACTGGTTCCCGAAAATGTTCGGCCGCATGATGGACGACAAGTTGGGCTACTTGCACTTCTGGTTGACCTTTGTTGGGGTGTACCTGGTGTTCTTCCCAATGCACTACATCGGTATAGCCGGCTTCCCTCGCAGGTACTACACTTGGACTGCTTTTGAAACATTCAGCGGTTTTGCTGACTTGAACATGCTCGTGTCAATTGCTGCAATTGTAACGCTATCGGCACAGTTCATCTTCTTATTCAACTTCATCTACAACATTTTCAGAGGCAAATTGGCGCCAACCAATCCTTGGAACTCAACTACTTTGGAGTGGACTACACCGCGTTTGCCAGGTCACGGCAACTGGCCAGGTGAAATTCCAACAGTGTACCGTTGGCCGTATGATTACAGCAAGCCGGGTGCGAAAGAGGACTTTATTCCTCAGCATATTCCATTTTCTGAAACTCCGGAATCAAACCTTCCTCACGAGAGTGATCAAATCAAGTTGGATTTGGGAGGCGGCCATATTGTAGTAGAGAATGCAAAGCATTAATAGATCGAAGAAAAAAGGGAGCCTCCGCTCCCTTTTGTTTTAGGCTGCCTTGTTCAGTTTGCCCGCGTCATTTTTCAGTGGTTTTCGTTTTTCGCTTTTGCGGGTGCCGCCCGCTTTTTCATACTCATCGGAATCTTTGCCAAACTTACTGGCCACCCCCATCAGCATGCGTTCGCTCATGTCGCGGAGTTTCTTCTCCGCCTCGCTTGCAGTGTTCTGCTTGGAGTCTGCCTCGCTCAGTGCCATGTTGTACTCGTCCAGCCGCTGCCGAAAATCCAGCACCGCTGCCTCGTACGTTGCCACTGACAGACCATTCCCTAAATCCAGCGATGGCGAGATGGACTTAATGCTCGCCAGCCTTGTAACTAACTGTTTAACCCAGATTTTGCAGTAGAACTATCCGGTCAGACTTAGTGGCAGGTTTATATTTTGGACATTTGAGAATAATCCATCATACCATTGCCTTCGTTTGAGTGGGACGGACATTTTCAGTACCCATTTTTGGGCTTCTTG
>JBJTHA010000218.1:0-4187 GCA_046094265.1 Cytophagales bacterium | reverse complement strand
ACTTTCTACATGTACAAAACGAATCGACCGCGGTTACAGAACGGTTTCTTTTTTGGCCTATCGATATCATTGATTTTCATGGCCCGGTTTTTCATTGAGTTTTTGAAAGAACGGCAAGTGGCTTTTGAAGAAACAATGCTGTTTGATATGGGGCAGTTGCTAAGCATTCAATTTATTGCTGTTGGGTTTGGGTTTGTGGTTTATGGGTGGAAGAAAACGACTATTCCGCGCAAAGGGGTTAGACTTGAACCCAAATAATGTATTGGGCATCGTCCCCGAGGCGGGAGCCGATGCGAGACAAAAGAAGTCCCCCGATGCAAAATGTTAGAAAGATGATCTGTTTCGCACTATGCAACTAAGCCCGTCAACATCTCATCTAACTCTGCTTTGATTTGAAACGGATTGTTGAAAAACAGTTCTTTCATTCGAAATTCAATGTCATCACACGTTTCGTCTTTGGTGAGCTTAACTATTTCCGCAATGCGCTGCTGAAAACTGGCGTTGAACCGCATATTATTTTTATCCACCAGGCCGCGGTCAATCATCACGCGCGCTTTTTTATTGCAGCGGCACGGGTTTTTGGGATTCACCAAACCACACTTGCCAGAAATGTATTGTAACAAATCTGTTTTAGCGCGGTGCAGCTTCACGCGAAAGTTGGCGGGAGTCGTATCAAACAATTCGGCTCCGAGCTGATGGTCGGCACCAAATATCTCTCCGATAATATAAATCAACCGTTGCTCGCGGTTGAGGCACATGAGCATGGCCGTGGAACAAAGAATGCGCACTTCTTCTACCTCTGCTTCTGATATGGTTTCATCCACTTCTTCGCTAAAACTGCCAAATGCTTTTGGATTTTCTTCGATGAGTCTCTCCGTCTTTTTCTTGGGGGAATTCAAAAAGTGATTGAAGGCAATGCGATAGAGCCATGTGCTAAACTGAGCGTTGCCTTTGAAGGTTTTCAGGCTCGTCACCACTTTTATCAGCACTTCCTGCGTAGCATCCAATGCATCATCGGGATGGATGAACAACCGAAGTGAGATATTGTAAATGTAATCCTGGTAGCGCTTGATCAATAGCTCCAGCGATTTCTTATCGCCTTTGATGGATGCCGCAATCAACATCTGGTCGGTGGGCTCGCTTGCTCTTAGTGATTGAGTCATGGTTTTGCAATGTGAAGAGGTGTATCGAAATACTCAACTTGTATTCTTTGATTCGAAAAATAAGTTACGGCTCTTTCCCTGGTTTCCCAAATGGTCAGTAGGCCTGCCTTTTCTTTTTCATCTTTAATGAAGACGACTTTAATAAGGCCTTTGGCTTTTTGTATATCTAAGAGGCGACCGTCACAAAGTGCTGCCCAAAAGGTAACGTCTGATTGACTAGTCGTTTTCAGCGTTTCTATTTTTTCAATTTCATAATAGTCTACTTGACCTCGTTGGCCATACGATTTCTCGGTCCGCTCAAACCACTTTTCAGTGAACCATGCTTGAGCTGCCGCTTTGTTGTTCCAAAGATAGATGCCGCCAAAAAGCTTGTGGTTTTCGGTGAAACTATAAAACTTCTCACCGAGTCCGTCAATGGCTTGGTATTCGGGAAATGATTTTTTCATTTTGCCCACCACGAGCGAACGCCACGCATACCAAGGTTTTTTTACTTTGGTGATGACGAGGGTATGGAACGTTGTGCTATCGGCAGTGGTTTGTACCGCTTGGGTTTGATTGCCGGTGACATCTGTGGCACAAGCAAGGGCTTGAAAGGCAATGGCCGTCATGACGATTTTGGTTAAAAGGTTCATACTTGTTTTTTGCCTTTAGACCAACAATCAAGAATGTGTTACAAAAGTTTTTGATGCCTTTGTGGGATTGAGGCGCCAACTATTGATGTGGCTCGCGAATAAGCACCGCTAAATCCTCTTCTAACTGTGGATTGCCGGGATGCTTGGCTGCAAAATCAACCTTATTACCATTTCTTTCTATCAACCGAAAACCGGGTACCTCCCTTACTTTAAACTCCTTCATCAAATCTAAATCGCGGCCCACACGAAAGTGGATAATGCCCTCGGCAAATAGGTTGTATCGATTTACTTCTTGCGTCCATTGAGCTACATCCTCATCCAGCGAAAGCAGCACAAATTGCACCTTTCCACGAAATTTTTTTTGAAGGCGCTTCGCATGTTCCAATTCGTAGAGGTAGGGCAGCACGCGGCCAGACCAAAACACCACATACAAAATTTGTCGGTGTTTGCTGTAATTCCTAAACCAACGAAACTTTTCAGCTCCGTTTTCGCCCACGTTGGTCAAGTTGCGCTCATACTGCTGGTAAAGCTGAAACTGCTGCTGTAGCGAATTGCCTCCACCTAAATCTTGGATAATCTCGTCCTCCAAGGGCGTAGTCTTCAACATCGTTGCGTTCTGCCAAAAAATTGAGTCATACGGAATTTTTAACAAGGCTTCTTTGGTGGCCACAGAAGGTGAAAAAGCAATGGGTCGGCCAGGGTGAATTTCCGTAGAGATTAAGTCGATACGGGTGATGTGTACACCATCTCTCGTCACGTTTCTACTTTCGCGTGAGAGGTGATAGGGATAGTATTTGCCTTGGAACACATTGTAGTGCGCTGTAGCCTTGGCGATGTTTCCTTCATGGGTTTTCGTTTCCGTTGCCCGTACGATGGCATGCGTACCAAACTCTACGTACAGTGTGCCGGAGATTTGCGGATCAAGGCGATAACCCGCTTTGGTTTGTACGGAATCTTTTTGTCTTTCGTAGTTGATTTTGTACACGGGGTGCCCGTCATACGAAGTAGCACCCGCAAACGAAAAAATGTACCGATCAAAATCTGCGTACAAGTCACTTACTTCGCGGAAGAAGGAGACATGTTGAGTTGGCGCCTCGGCTTGAAAAGCTGCTACATCGGCTTGCAATACCTGCTGCACCGAAATAGGTTCGTGCCCCTGAGCTAAAGCTGTGCGGTCTAAACTTCTGCGCAGTTGGTTGATGCGTATCGGATCCTTTTCCCCCACTGTTGCCCGAAACGCACGGTAGCCTTGTGTGCGCCAGAGGTCCACAGAAGCTTCAATCAGTCGGCCATAGAGCGAATCATCTTTACAATAGTGCCGATAAAAAAAAGTTTGTACAAAGGTGTTTCTGTTAAAGTTGCGCGCCACGCTGCTGAGGGCCTGCCTGGCCACCCGGGTGGCATTGATCTTTTTCTCTAGTATGATTACTTCTTCAAGCTCTGTGGAAATTGGTTTTAGCAATATGGACAAAGTTTTTTGGTCTGCGTTTACCTCAACAGACTCGTAACCCACACAAGAGACTTTTATTTTGGTTGCGTGATTTAAAGACAGGCTGAATTGACCTTCGGCATTGGTGCTTGTGCCCTTGGTGGTGCCAGGCACGCCAACGGAAGCAAAAGGGACGGCTAATCCTGTTTCTTTGTCACGCACCACGCCCTCCACGAGCAATTGTGCAAATGACGTGTGCGCCAGCATCACAAAAATCAACGACCTAAACATTGCGCTCATCCAAAAACGGGATGCGAACTTACAAAAAAAGTGTTTAGTGATACACCTACTTAGAAAGGTTTGGCGGCTCCGCAAAATGGATGTAAGACTAATTTAATTATTATCGCTTCTACCAGTTATCTTCTTCTTCTCCATCGTCACGAAAGCCATAGTCATACGGCTTGCCTTTTTCATCATCGTAGTCGGCATCCAGGTAGTAGGGATAGTATTTCATCCTATCGTCCTCCTATTTGCGCTTGATGTGCTGTATTTCAATTTCTAGAGCGCGGGTGCGTTCCTCTTCTGGTGTTAAGTCTTCGTCTATCAAAGAATGGCTGCAAAGAGAATACCGCAAAGCTGTGCAGAGATATTTCGAATATTTAAAAATCTTCCTCTGGTTTTCGAATGCGGACTTTATTTTCTTCAACGATAAAAAGTTTGCCCGGCAGTTCGTTTTCAGAGATTATCTTTACTAGCGTAGTACATAGTTCGCGGATGTAGTCGAGGTTTATTTTCTTTCGAATTCTGCAAACAATTATTCCAGCCGTGCCGCTTGCTGGATAGCGGATGATGTTGGCAAAATCTAAATCGAAAGTGACGAGCGTTCTATTTTCTTCGCAGCAAATACTGAAAACACGATTGTCATCTGCGCCAGACATATTCTGCAAATGAACAGACGAGGCG
>JBJTHA010000217.1:0-2810 GCA_046094265.1 Cytophagales bacterium | reverse complement strand
TGGTTTGCGCACAAGTACGGCTATCGCAATTTTGAAGTAGGCGATACCTCCAGGAATTTCTTGCCCGTGGATGTGTTGATGATGGGCGAAAGCTACCACAACAATCACCACAAGTATGGCTCACGCGCCAACTTTGGCGGTGTGCGTTGGCATGAATTAGATCCTACATACCTACTGATTCGGGTGTTGGATAAACTAAAAGTGATACGCCTTGCCGAACAGAAGCAAGTGAGTTTTGAGCGGGTGAGAAAGGCGGCTTAAGCAATTATTTGGAGATAAAAAATGCTGAAATGAGCAGGGTAAAACGTTATCTCATCCCATCTTTTCGAACCATTTTTTTCTAGTGGCTACCATGAGAACGCTTCTGAATAACAATTCTGTGATAGATTGTTTTGTGATTCCGAAAAAAATGACCCGTTTCCGGGTCATTTTTGTTAACGCAATTGTATATAAGGATTACTTTTTTAAGTCGAAGCGATCGGCATCCATTACTTTTGCCCACGCTGCTACAAAGTCATGAACAAATTTTTGTTGCCCGTCTTGGCTGCCGTAAACTTCTGCAAGTGCACGGAGTTCTGCATTGGATCCAAAAATTAAATCAACGCGTGTGGCCGTCCACAACACTTTACCCGTCTTTCTATCGCGCCCCTCAAAAGTCGTTTTTGCGTTTGATGTGGCATTCCAAGTAGTGCCGAAATCGAGCAAGTTTATAAAAAAGTCGTTGGTCAACGTTTCCGCGCGTTTGGTGAATACGCCATGCTTCGACATGTCGTAGTTCGTATTTAATACGCGCATTCCACCTATCAATACTGTCATCTCGGGAGCCGTAAGGTTCAGGAGTTGTGCTTTGTCAACCAACAATTCTTCTGCGGATGTTTTGTGTTTTGCATTAGTATAGTTACGGAAGCCATCGGCTGCAGGTTCTAATACTTCAAATGATTCAACATCAGTTTGCTCTTGCGATGCATCCGCACGACCTGGTGTAAAGGGAACTTTTATATCTACTTTGGCTTTCTTAGCTGCCTTTTCAACAGCTGCACAACCTCCTAGCACAATAAGGTCAGCTAGGGAGACGTATCTCTTGCCATTATTGAATTTTGCTTGAATTCCTTGGAGTGTTTTAAGCACTTTGTTCAACTGAGTCGGATTGTTAACTTCCCACATGCGCTGCGGGGCTAGGCGAATGCGTGCACCGTTGGCACCACCACGTTTATCAGATCCACGGAAAGTAGAGGCTGATGCCCATGCAGTTGACACGAGTTCCGCAACAGTCAATTTAGTTGCAAGTATTTGCTCCTTAAGCGTACTGATATCGCGTGACGAAATCTTACTCTTCTTTGCCGGGATCGGGTCTTGCCAAATCAAAGTCTCTTTCGGCACCTCAGCACCCAAGTAGCGCGCCACGGGCCCCATATCTCGGTGGGTTAACTTAAACCACGCTCGTGCAAACGCATCGGCAAATTGCTTAGGGTTTTCATAAAAACGTCTTGAAATGTTCTCGTATACTGGATCGAACCGCAAAGCCAAGTCGGTGGTGAGCATGGTTGGTGCATGGCGTTTGCTGTTGTCATGCGCATCAGGAACGGAGCTTGCTCCTCCGTTGTTTTTGGGTTTCCATTGGTGGGCACCCGCAGGGCTCTTAGTGAGTTCCCACTCAAAACCGAAAAGGTTTTCGAAGTAGTTGTTGCTCCATTGGGTTGGTGTGGTAGTCCAAGCTCCCTCCAAACCGCTGGTAATAGTATTGATACCATTACCGCTTCCGAAGGTGTTCTTCCAGCCCATACTTTGCTCTTCTATACTGGCGGCAGCAGGCTCGGCTCCAACGTACTTTTTAGGGTCTGCGGCTCCGTGTGTTTTTCCGAAGGTGTGTCCACCCGCAATTAACGCCACCGTTTCCTCATCGTTCATGGCCATTCTGCCAAATGTTTCACGAATGTCGCGGGCTGCTGCAATGGGGTCGGGTTGGCCGTTGGGACCTTCTGGGTTTACATAAATTAAGCCCATTTGCACAGCACCCAGAGGGTTTTCGAGTTCACGGTCGCCTTTGTAGCGCTCGTCCGCTAGCCATTCTTTTTCAGAACCCCAATAGACATCTTCTTGTGGCTCCCATACATCCTCGCGACCACCGGCAAAGCCAAACGTTTTTAAACCCATCGATTCAAGAGCGCAGTTCCCTGCCAAAATCATTAAGTCTGCCCACGATAATTTTTTTCCGTACTTCTTTTTAATGGGCCACAGCAGCAGACGTGCTTTATCGAGGTTGGTATTATCTGGCCAACTGTTAAGTGGCGCGAAGCGCTGCTGACCTGCGCCTGCACCTCCGCGGCCATCGCTTACCCGATAGGTACCCGCACTGTGCCAGGCCATTCGAATGAAAAATGGGCCATAGTGACCGTAATCTGCAGGCCACCATTCTTGCGAGGTAGTCATCAACTTGAAGATATCTTTTTTTACAGCCTTTAGGTTCAGCGACCCAAACTCTTTGGCGTAATCAAACTTGGAATCCATGGGGTTGGACAATGGGGAATGTTGCCGCAGGATGTTAAGCTTGAGTTGGTTAGGCCACCAGTCTCGGTTACGCGTACCCCCTCCAGCGGCTTGTTGCAACGAACCTCCGTGAAATGGGCATTTGGCAACACCGTTGGTAGTACCATCGGTATGAGGCATGGTGGGTAAATGAGTGTGTGCTGACATAAAATTTAATTGTTGTTATAGTTGACATTTAATGTTAAGAAGTGCGATCAAACAGAGTCCAATGTTACGATCAACCTCTTAATAATTCAAATTGATTATTTTTATGATCATATAGC
>JBJTHA010000216.1:0-8836 GCA_046094265.1 Cytophagales bacterium | reverse complement strand
CCACTGAGCTGCGCGACAAGCTTGAACAAAACACAAAATACTTCAGAGAACAAATGACCACGGCTGGTTTCGATATCAAACCTGGGATTCATCCGATAGTTCCAATTATGCTGTATGAAGCACCCTTGGCGCAAAAATTTGCAGAGCGCTTGCTTGAGAAGGGAATTTATGTGATTGGCTTTTTTTATCCGGTGGTGGCGAAGGGCAAGGCGCGCATTCGTGTGCAGTTATCGGCTGCACACGAGCAGCATCACCTCGACCAAGCGATCCGGGCTTTTACAGAGGTAGGTAAGGAGTTGGGCGTGTTAGAGTAGTTGAATTTCGGTGGCCATTCCAAAGATCATTTACCAAACATACATCAATAACAAGTTACCCATCATTACACGAATATTTATTTGGTGGATGAAGCGGCAAAATAGTGACTATCGGTATGAGTTTTATGACGATGCACGCATTGAAAAATTTTTAAAAAAGGATTTCCCGCCCAAGGTTTTTCAAGCGTATAAGAAGCTTGCGATAGGAGCAGCGAAGGCAGATTTTTTCAGATACGCGGTATTGTATAAACGTGGCGGGGTGTATGTCGACATTGATGGTGCGATACTGCGTCCGTTGAGCGAGATCATCCGCCCTGATGATGTTGCCATACTTTCAAGAGAGGTACACCCAGGATTGTTTGTTCAATGGGCCTTGATCTATGACAAGGGTCATCCGTTTATGGAGCGAACTCTACAAAGATGTATCGATAATATAAATGAAAATCGTTCTCCCCATAGCGTTCTATACATGACCGGCCCCAACGTGTATTCCGAAGTAATCAATGAGGCGTTAGCGGCTCAAGAAAAAATCCCTCACCGCATCTTCGGTGTTGATTTTGAACGCAGAAAAAAACAAGTGATCATACCTAAGCATTTTCTCAATTATCTGCTGTACTTGAAGAGGCCGAGTTGGGACAAAGTTCAAAAGACCATGACCGTTCTCAAGCAACATTAAGGCTCTAACATGATTGGAAAATCTTGTCCGCGCGAAAAAGTGTACGGATACTTACCTTTAAATGCAACTAAGTTTTGGAATTTTACCTCCAAAAAAATCAGCCAGTTGTTTTTCTTTAAAAATCTTGCATTGAAATGGAGAAAGCTCTAGCCCGCTATTTTATCGCGATCGTGCCGCCGGAGCCGATTTACAAACAGTTACATCAACTGAAAATATATTGCTTTGAAAAGTACAATACCAAAGGGGCACTCCGATCTCCTCCACATGTTACGCTACACATGGCATTTATTTGGAAGGAAGCCAGAGAGGATCAGCTCATAAGGCGAATACAGAAGTTTTGTGAAAAACACGATGGTTTCAATTTGTCAATGGCTGGATTTTCTTGCTTTCCCCCTCGTGTGGTATTTGTTGCTATTGCTGAAAACAAAAAACTACAGTCACTTCAGCGCAAATTGGTAACATTCTGTCGACTCGAATTTAATTTGTTAAATGCCAACTACCGCAAACAACCGTTTCATCCGCACATTACAATTGCATTCAGAGATTTAAAGAAAAATATGTTCGAGGAAGCGTGGAACGAGTTTATGCGAAAGCCTCTAAGCGATAGTTTTACCGTGAACACCATAACATTGTTAAAGCACGATGGCCAGCGATGGAAGGTTTTGAGTGACTGCGCACTTGGAAAAGCTTAGAAATTCTGTTTTACCTCTCCGTCATTCTGTTACTTTTTTCTTTACCATACTTTGTTGCAGAAACCGAATTTAATCGGAGTAACACTTTTTGTTGCAGATAGGCTCCCCAAGGTTGGGGTGGCATGCTAGATATTAGTCTACAATTTTCAATTTTTTAGTAAACCAAAAGCAACTGAGCATCAACACTACCCCCACTAAAAAAGGTATCGCAAACTGCAAACTATACAGAATGCCACTTAAACCCATACCTACCGCACGGGCCACAGAACCAAAAGATTGGTTAACACCCAGCACTTGGCCAACTTCGGTGTGCCTCGCGAATTTTGAAAGCATCGAGGTGATGCTAGGTGTTAAACAGCCGTTTGCCAGTGCAATTAATGCCAACCCAATATATTGAAAGGGGAAAAAAAGTACACTTCCCGTGAATGGAAGAATTGCCAAGCCAACCGCCATCAGTACAATACCATAGCTGAGCATCTTCTGTTCACCAAAGACTTTTACCATCCGACCAACCAATACCCCTTGTACAATCGCTGTGGCTACGCCAATGTAGGCAAATACGTACCCGATTTGTCGTTCATTAAGTTGTGTAATCTCTTTCCACATTAGTGAGCAAGAAATCTGCATCAGCATGAAGGCGGAAATAAAAATAAAATTGATCCACAGCAGTTCGCCAACTTTTGGCTTCTTCAATTCGGTAATAATGCCAGTCACTACTTTAAAGTTGAAGGGAGCATTACTTTTCGTCTCCTGTAATGATTCGGGTAGCGAAAAATACGCCATCGCAAAATTGATGAAGCACATCGCACACGCCACATAGCCGACCCAATCAACCGTGCCGGGTGTTGAGATGCTTTTGAGCCAGCCTCCTAAGGGTGACCCCATGATAAAGCCTATGCCAAAAGCTGCGCCTAAAAAGCCTAACGATTTAGTTCGCTCCTCTGGCGAGGTGACATCTGAAATGTAGGCTTGGGCAACCGAAATATTGGCGGAGCCAATGCCCGATAGCATTCGCGAAACAAACAGAATCCACAACACCGTTGATTGCGAAAAAACAAAATAGGCAACGGAAGTGATGAGAATGCTCACCAGCATAATAGGCCTCCGCCCATGCCGGTCACTTAGCGTGCCCCACAAGGGCGCAAACAAAAAATTCATTATGGGATAAATCATTGCAATTAATCCCACCTGATAATCCGGTGCGCCCAACTCTTTGCTGAAGATTGGCAAAATGGGAATGATAACCCCAAACCCCAGCATGTCGATAAAGATGGTAATGAAGAGAACAAACAATGGCGAGTTCCTCATTCAATTGGTTTTTTTAAAGTAAAGCGCGAATTTCAGTGTATCGTACATTCAAAACAAACCATGCTCATGCCCAAATGTTATTTGAGAGAATGGTTTTAAAACTTTGAAAGGCTATTATTCTCGCTGCTTGATCACTTACACCAGAATGAAATTCCATTCAGATCAAAACAAGTTACTACTCCAATTGAACAAAAAACAAAAGAGCCCAAAAGGGGGCTCTTCGTTGTCAGCTTTTAAAGTTGGTTAAGCAGTGGCAGCAGCATGTTCAGCTTTGCTGCCGTGCTGTTTGAGTATAACCGCCTTTTTAGCTTTGTAGCCGCAGTAACCGCATTGGTAATGTTTGATCAATTCACCCTCTTCTGCGTCACTAGGTGCTTTTGTAATCTCTTCTTTCACCACCTTAAAGGTTTGATAGTTACACTCGGGGCACTGTATAGCATGCAGGTGTCCCGAATACTTTTCTATTTGAGTATATCCCGACTCCTCATCAATCCACACATCATAGTCCACTGAAAAAACGTTCTCTTCTGCCTGCATGCCTTCGTCCAAATAGGCGTCTTCTTCCTCCTCGCTCAACAATTTCATCGGTTTGCCTGATTTGGGCGAGATCCGTGGCTTATATCGTAAAGCTTTGAGCCGCTTTTCTATAAAGAAAGGGTAGTAAAACTTTAGCAAATTTTGGATGATTAGTCCCACGATCAAACCAAATGCAATGGTTACAAAGCCACGTACAAAAAACAACACCGGATTCATGTTTTCTACGCCCGAGTTAAAGTAAAAACACAAACCCACCACAAATACAAAGGTGGCAGCCCAAAGCCATTTGATTTCATGTTTATTGATGAAATCGTACTTTTCTTTGTTTCCTCCGGTGGTATACAATCGGATAAAATAAGCCAGTGCGATTAGCACCGCCACGGCCCATGAAAAATAGGACAAATTGGCGGCCAGTGCATTCCAGCTATCGTACTTGTGCGGGTCAATTACATTTGGATCCTCTAACATGGCTCAAAAGGTTTTAATGGGTTGGCGAAAATTCGTCTAGAATTAATAAAATCTAAATTCAAAGATAAAACAAAACCATTCAAAATTTGCAATAAGAAACGAAAAAGCTCATGCATTTTAGTTGGCAAAACTGGTAAAACTGACGAAAGTAAAACTTCTAATCGCTTCAACGGCTTTTTCAGGAGCCTCAAACATACCCATGTGGCCACATTTGGCAGTTCGCAATAGGTGCTTTTGGCGGCAAGATTTGATTGGTATTTTAACAAATTTAGCGGAATAACTGAATCCTGAACACCCGCAACGATTAAAAAATTGTTACGAAACGAACGTAGCCAAGGCTCACGCGAAGGTCTATCGCGCATAGCAAGGGAGTAGCCAATCATGGTTTCCATCCGCGTACTGAGCGCAAGTTGATGAACCCGTTCGATTTTTGGATTGTTTTTCTGATAGAACAAGCCTGGAACAAAAACATCTGCGAATGCTTTCATCCCTTTTCTTTTTACAAACTCGATGGTTTTATTACGATTTTGCTTTTTTTCTTCTGAATCAGCTGATGCAGTTGAATGAAATAACCCTACCCCAGCAAATGAGTCGGGGTTTTTAGATGCCATTGCCATGGCTATATAGCCACCTAACGAATGGCCAATAACAACAACTGGTGAGACCGTAATTGATTGCAGCCACAGCAGCAAGCAATCCGCTACTTGATCTATTGTGAAGTCGCCAGTAGGTAGTTCACTCTGACCAAATCCTGGCAGATCGGGTGTTAACACATTAAAATCTGCTGATAAAATTGACACCAAATCATCCCACACTTGATGGGTTTCGCAAAAACCATGTATCAGCACTAAAGTTGAACCTAGCCCCCGTTGCCGATGATAAACGAAGGCCATAGAATTATTTAAGCTAGCTGTTTTGCTGACTCCAGCATCAGTAACACGGTTTGTTCAATTGCATCAGGGTCAAAACCTGTTTCGCGATGAAGCTCAAGCTGCTCGCCATGCTCTATAATCCGATCCGGTATGCCTAAGCGTTTTACTTCCGCGTTGTATTGATGGTCGGCCATAAATTCAAGTACGGCACTCCCCACCCCTCCCTGTATACAGCCATCCTCTACGGTAATGATCTTTCTGTATTTCTTGAAAACCTGATGCAACATTTCCTCGTCTAGCGGTTTGGCAAAGCGTAAGTCATAATGGCCAATTAGAATGTCTTGTTTCGCCAACTTATTACATACTTCAACAGCGTAATTGCCGATATGACCGAAGGTAAGAATTGCTAACTCTTCACCTTCGCTAAGTTTTCTGCCTGTGCCAACCTTAATTTCTTCAAAAGGCGCGCGCCAGTGTGGCATTACGCCTTGCCCCCGCGGATAACGAATTGAAAAAGCCTCACCTTTTCGTGGCAATTGTGCAGTGTACATTAAGTTGCGCAACTCTTGCTCGTTCATCGGAGCCGCCACAATCATATTCGGCAGACATCGGAAATAGGCTATGTCATAAGCACCATGATGTGTGGGACCGTCTGCCCCTGCATATCCTGCCCTATCCAAACAAAAATTTACCGGCAGGTTTTGTATGCACACATCATGCACCACTTGGTCGTAGGCACGTTGCATAAACGAGCTGTAAATGTTGCAAAAGGGAATGAGACCTTGGGTAGCCAAACCGGCAGAAAACGTAACTGCATGCTGCTCAGCAATGCCCACATCCAGTGCGCGGTGGGGCATCTCTTTCATCATCATGTTCATTGAAGAACCCGATGGCATGGCTGGTGTGATACCCATTATTTTGTCGTTGGCTTTTGCTAATTCCACCAAGGTGTGGCCGAATACATCTTGGTATTTGGGCGCCTGTGGTTTGTCATAGATTTTTTTATGTATTTCTCCGGTAATTTTGTCAAACGTGCCAGGGGCGTGCCATGTGGTGGGATTGCCTTTTTCGGCTGGCGCGTAACCCTTGCCTTTTACCGTAACACAGTGCAATAATTTTGGACCTTTGATGTTTTTGAGATCGGTTAATACCTGCACCAAGTGATTTACATCATGGCCATCTACAGGCCCGAAATAACGCAAGTTCAGTGATTCAAACAGATTGCTTTGGCTTAACAGAACAGATTTGATTCCATTTTCAATTTTAGATGCTGCTTCTTGTGCCGTCTTACCTATGATAGAAAATTTGCCCAGCAAATTCCATACGTCATCTTTTAGGCGATTGTAGGTTTTAGAGGTAGTGATATCCGTCAAGTAGTCTTTCAGTGCACCCACATTAGGGTCTATGGACATACAGTTGTCGTTCAAAATTACCAGCAGATTTGTGTCGGATACGCCCGCATGATTTAGCGCTTCGAAAGCCATTCCGCCAGTAAGTGCGCCATCGCCTATAATGGCTACATGCTGCTTGTCTTCTATGCCCAAATATTTAGATGCGATGGCCATACCCAAAGCCGCGGAGACGGACGTGGAGGAGTGCCCTACCCCAAACGTATCAAACTCACTTTCTTTTCGCTTGGGGAAACCTGAAATACCGTTGTAAACGCGATTGGTATGGAACACATCGCGCCTTCCGGTAAGTATCTTGTGGCCGTAGGCTTGGTGGCCAACATCCCACACTAGTTGGTCGTACGGTGCGTTGAAAACATGGTGCAGAGCAACTGTTAGCTCCACGACACCTAAACTAGCACCAAAATGCCCCCCATAAACAGATACATTATCAACTATAAACTGTCTTAGCTCATCGCTAAGCTTCACCAACTGAGTTTGGTCTAGTTTTTTTAAGTCATGTGGCTTATTGATTTGAGCCAATAGTTTTCCGGGTGTAATGAGCATGGGATATTGAATTTCAGCAATACTTTAGAAACAGCGATGGAAGCTAAGTGTTTTAGGGGTTTTTGGGCAAATGATTAAACAAATGTACTGAATTGCGACTGAATTGCTCATAGACAAGTATTTTAAAAGGCGTTTTAATACTTTTGTTATCGTCAAATTAAGCAATGGGGGATGAATCCGTTGATGAATAATATGGAGCAGAAAGAAACCTTTGAAGTGCGCTTGCCCTTGTTTGAAGGGCCGTTTGATTTGTTATTGTTTTTTATTGAGCGAGATGAGCTAGAAATCAACGACATTCCGATCTCCACCATTGCCAACGATTTTTTGGAATACATCCGCCAGTTGGAAACACTGAATATCGAAGTGGCCAGTGAATTTATTCTGGTAGCCGCCACGCTTATGCGAATTAAATCGAAAATGTTGTTACCAAGGCCTCAGTTGGATGATGAGGGCAATGAAATTGACCCGCGCGAGGAATTAGTAAAACACTTGTTGGAGTACAAAAAGTACAAATCGGTGGTGGAACAATTCCACAAAATGGAAGAGACCGAGTTAATGAAAGAAAAGCGCGGCAATTTGATGAAAGAATTGAAGCAGTTGGCAGAAAGTACCAATGTGGAGGCCGAGTTGCAAGATGTAGACTTATTTAAATTGCTTACAGTATTTGAGAAAGTACTCAAGCGCGCGGAAGAGGAGAAGAATAAACCAGTTCACCAAGTGAATCAATATCCCTACACGATAGAGGGCCAGAAAGAGCATATTATGAACGAGGTGATGATTAAACCTCGTGTAGCATTCATTGATCTGTTTGAAAAAGCGCCTACGCGCGTTGCATTAATTTTTAACTTTTTGGCCATTTTAGAAATGTTGGCAAATGGGTTGATACTGATTCAGCAGGGGGAGGGCTTCAATAATTTTTGGGTGAGCAAGAGGGGAGAGAATTCCGTGTTAGAGGAGGGCATCAGCCGCTAGCAGTGGTTACTACTTTTACGAAACAAATATACTTGCCAGCGAATTGATAAAATGTTACCGACAGACAAAGATGGTCTCGGGTTAGAAAATGTTCTTTTTCGATATGGCTTTGTTCGTTTTGCCACCGAGCGCAGTATTCAGACGTGCGCTTTTCACCTACTGAAAAAACAATAATTGTTTTCTTAACGTTTTTTTTATTAATCTAATCTAGAGTAGTGCTAGATTAATTAATTCAATCCTTAGTTCTTTTGGTGATTGAAAATGAATAGTTGGCAATCCCACTGCATATGCCCCCATCACATTTTTATGATTGTCGTCAATAAAAATTGCTTTGGCGGGATTGATTTGATAACGATCAAATAGAATTTGGTAAAACTCGGGAAAAGGCTTGCGCGTTTTCTCTACCCCTGAAACAACTATTCCGTCAAACCAATGCAAAAACTCAAAGTTATCGAGCGCCCAAGGAAATGTTTGGGCAGACCAATTGGTGAGTGCGTAGAGTCGGTTTTTTTTTGATTCCTTTAGTTGCTTTAAAATCTCAACTGTTCCATCAACGGGACCCAAAATTGTTTCGTGCCAACGGCCGTACCACGCGCGAATGGCCACTTCATGTTCGGGAAATTGTTGAACGAGTTCTTCGGTGGCCTCTTCAAAGCTACGGCCTGCATCTTGTTGGTCGTTCCATTCGGGCGTACAAATGTTTTCTAAAAACCAAGTTATCTCCTCTTCGGTGTTGAAAATCCTACGGTATAGGTAGCGCGGGTTCCAATCGATTAGCACTCCGCCTAAATCAAAAATGATCGTGTCAACCTCAGCATTGCCGAGGCGTTTAGAATTAAAACTCAAAGGTGTAATTGAACAAAGGTGAATGAATGCGGCCAATTTCCTTACTAGCCAATTGGTAAGAGTTGTTTCTGAACTGATATACTATCACTTCTTTGGAGTAAGGCTCAACAATCCAATATTCCTGAACTCTAAATTTTTCGTATAAATTTTTCTTTGTGATTAAATCATGTCTGTTATTACTAGGTGAACGTATTAC
>JBJTHA010000215.1:0-14174 GCA_046094265.1 Cytophagales bacterium | reverse complement strand
ACCCAATTGTCACCAATGCGGCATGCAACGCATAACTGTTTGATTTCCTGACTTGATGGGGCAGCGGGGTGTCCGCGACTTCTACCAACTCATTGCCTGTAGAGACGATGGCAACCGCTGGCCATTCAAACACGCGCACGTGACTTTTTCCTACTGAAGCGAGGACCGCAATTTCTGCCGATGACAACTTGATTCCAGGTTTTAATATTATGTCATCTTTTTTTGCGTCTATACCTTGGCGGTGAATGTTTTGGCTTCGTTCAATTCTTGAATCAGCATTAATCGCAGCAATTGCATCGCCAATGTTGAGTTGTTCGTAGGGAATAATGGTGTCTGTTCCATGAGGTAACATGGCGCCTGTCATGATTTCGATGCAATGGGCTGGAGAGTTCAGGGTTTGCTGTGGTTCTCCTGCTGCCTGAGTGCTTTGTATTTGAAACCTAGAGTAATTTGACAAACTCGAATATTGAATGGCGATGCCATCCATAGTGGCCCGATTGAATGGGGGTAGATCCCGGTCGCACGGGATTGGCTGCGCCAGCACGCGGCCAACGGCCTTTGTAAATTCCACCTCAACTACCGAAGTCTTTAGTAAATTTGAGTGAATGGTTTGAGTAGCTTGTTCAACACTGATCATAGCGCAAAATGAAAAATAAATTTAGTCATATAGATTCATCCGGCAACCCGAAAATGGTAGATGTCTCTGAAAAACGTATGACACTTCGTACAGCCAAAGCTGTAGCAACCATTTACCTCGGGGCAAAGATTGTCGAGCAGATGAATGGAAACGAACTGATTACAAAAAAAGGCTCGGTTTTTCAAACGGCCATCATCGCAGGGGTAATGGCAGCGAAAAGAACTAACGAGCTAATACCTTTTTGTCATCCAATTGGGTTGGAAGACTGTCAGATTAAAATTGGCGTAAAGAAACACAAAGCTATTATTGAGTGCTCCACACGGGTAACCGGTAAAACCGGTGTGGAGATGGAAGCCCTGACGGGATGCACGGTGGCGGCATTGACCGTCTATGATATGTGCAAAGCGCTATCGCACGAGATGGTAATTGAAGAAGTGAAACTTTTAGCGAAAACGGGTGGAGAAAACGATTACAACCGTAAACGTTAGTCCCAATCGGCTGGCTTTATGTTAGTTGAACCGGGAAACATAAACAGACAACTTTGGCCCGCAGGACCAGCCCGTCCAGTGCAATCAACTGGCACTTCAGCTAGCAAATAAGCATTGTTGGTTTCTTTTTTAATAAACATCTTATGCCGAGTTACTGCAGCCGCATAAAAGACTCCGACTACTTTGCCAGTGTTTTCTCGTTTGAAAATATTTGATTCAGTTTTTCCAAATGCGGGTTGAAACGGACTGACTGCACCATCTTTTTGGTCTTTGACTGTTTTCCAGTATTCAAACGCTTTTTTGCTTAAACTCATTTGAGTAACTGTGACACGATATCTATCTTGAAAAGTATAATAGTTGACGGGAACAAAACCAACCTGAAGTCCGATCACTTTGCTGCCATTGTTTTCTCGCACTGTGGGTTTAGATTCAAATTGGTTGGCCCAACATTCGCAGCAAGTGCAGGGGCCGAGGGACACCAATTGGCCATTGAGAATTTGCCAGCCGCTGCAAGGAAGCGGCCGCGTGGGGCATGGATTGTTTGGAGGTGCATCTGGATGCAGTTTTGGAATCGTGGTAACAGCATAGACTCCATCAAAACGCCAACGCGTATAAGTCTCTTGGGGGTTCGTTTCCGCGTTGACAAAAATTCGAAATCCATAGCTTTTACTCCCATTGTCCGCGACAAAAGTCTCAAATTGATGATACAAACTGTCAATCCGCCCTACCGGCAGCATCTGATCTGGCAACGATTCAAATTTTCTTCCGTCTGGCAATTGAATCTCTAACCAATAAGATCTACCAATCACTCCTCGAATTCCGGAAGCGCTTGTCTGATAGGTGCCAGGCAAGCGTGTTTCTATTAATTGTTCTGATTCGCCCGCATCACTCAACATCGTGATCTTCGCACTCGAAATAGTGAGTCCGCCTAGTGTCGATCCAACTTGAATTGTTCGAGATAACTTAACTGTGTACGGGCCGGGGTCGTTGGTAATAGCACCATCCACCACGATATCAACTCGGTTTTCTTGGTCAGACGGAAAGTCAGCACGCTCAATGCACGAGTCGAGAGCAAGGAAAAAGAGAACAAATGCAATTGATTTTTGCATATCTTTTGTATCTGCCTTCAAACAATACGAACCTTTGCTTTCTGATAAATCCCTATTGTTTGCGTTAACCGAAGTTGAAACTACGAAAACCAACAAAGCACCGATGCGTGAAATGCTTCTACCGATTGATTGGGCAGAGATCAAAAAGCTTCTCACACAAGAATGTCGAGCGTATTTTGGTGGTTTCAATAAATAGCTTATCCGGCTTTAGCTTTTGTTACCACCACACGTTCCCTCAGCCTTTCAATCGCCTCCATCATCTGTTTGGTCGGCTTGGCATCAGCGCCCTGCAAAACTGCAAGTAAATATAATAACTTCTCCTGTAAACTCACAATCGTTTCTTTTTCAACAGACGATTGCGTAATGCTGCCATATAATACATCTGGTGATTCTGGATTGCCCATTCCGCGCAAAGCAAGAGCAGCTTCTTTTTCACCTTTTTTCCATTTGTATTTTGCATTGTTCAATTTAGCGTCAACCTGTTCGCGTGACGATTGTAATTCATTATATAACTGATACACTTCCATTGATTTGTCAGTGTTGAGTCGTAAGTCAGTATCGCTAATGGAAACCCTTGGATCCAAGCGTACTTGTATTTTCTGGTCTTGCGACTTTCCATCAATAGTTAGGCGCAGAGTGTATGTGCCCGGGTGCACCAATGGCCCGGCCGGGCTACTAGTTGTATTCTTATATACCGCAGCGATTGCAAATTGTCTGTCTGCGCCTTGTGGTGGTGTATAGCGTAGATCCCATACCCAGCGATGGTGACCAACTGCAGTGCTTAATATTTTTGCGGGGCGGATCCAATACGTAGGGTGCGGCATCTTCAAAGAGTCCAATTGTTCGGGTGTGTCTTGGCTAGAATATTTTCGGACGAGCGCGCCTTTCTCATCCTTAATCTCCAGCATAACTTCCTTTGCGGGATTGTTTAAATAATAATCGATGTAGGCTCCATCAACAGGGTTCTTGCCGGTTGCTTCATCAGGCGGAATCGGGGTATCTGAGAACATATTGAATCGAACACGTGTTGCACTAGCACCAGGGAAAAGAAAGTTTTGCTTCCCGGGCGCCAGTGTTGCCAATGAGCGCAATGGATGAATGTTATCCATGATCCAAATCGATCGGCCATGCGTGCCGACCACCAGGTCATCCTCATGAATAACCAAATCGCGGATAGAAGTCGCAGGCATGTTATTGCGCAATGACTGCCAGTTGTCGCCATCATCTACGGAAAACCAAACTTCGCGCTCCGAACCTGCAAACAATAAACCTGGTTGCTTTGCATCTTCGCGCACTACATTGATGGGAGCATTGGCTGCCAAGCCATTTACAATTTTCTTCCAAGTAGCCCCGCCATCATGTGTCTTGAATATGTGCGGTCTCAAATCATCCTTACGAAAAGCTGTGACTGAAATGTAAGCAGTGTTTTCGTCAAAGTGGCCTGCATCAAGTTGCGAGATTTTGTCCCAAGCGGTGAGTTCCGGGGGTGTTACATCTTTCCATGTTTTGCCACCATCGCGTGTCACGTGTACCAACCCATCATCGGTGCCAGTCCAAATAATATCTTTGTTTTTGGGCGAGCCGCTTACCGAGTAGATTACACCGCGTTGAGGCATGCTGTTTAAGCTCTCGGTTTTGAAATCCCCAATACTATTGGGCACTGCTGTCTGTTTTCGCGTAAGATCCGGACTAATGACTTCCCAACTCTCTCCACCTGTTCTTGTTTTCCAAAGCACGTTGGTGGCAAACAAGAGCATATCGTTATCGGCCGGGTGAAACAACAACGGCAGTGTGCGCACCATTCGGTACTGACCTGAGCGCAGCGCTTCAGGCGAAACGCTTTGTGTTTGCCCTGTCTTTTTATTGAACTTAGTTACACGACCACCATAAATGATGTCAGGGTTTTTCGGATCTGCCACCACGTACGCGTACTCGTCTGCACCTACGCCTATCCAATCGCGCATCGATATTTGCCCGCCATTACCGCGACTAGCCGTACCTATGGCGCCACTCTCCTGTTGGCCACCATACACCCAATAGGGAAATTGATTGTCTGTGCTAATGTGGTACAATTGCGAGGTTGGCTGGTTCAACCAACTGCTCCAGGATTTTCCACCGTTTACAGTGACCACCGCGCCTTGGTCCGCAGCAAACAACATAATTTCCGGTTGAATCGGGTTGATCCAAATGCGATGGTAATCATCACCACCAGGAGCACCTTTAAAACTCATCCATGTTTTTCCGCCATCGGTACTGCGGTAAGCTGCGGTATTTGCAACAAACACAACGTCCGGGTTTTTGGGATGAACGCGTATCTCCGCAAAGTCTCCCCCACGCCCCCACAACCTACGGTCTGTGCTTACGCGAATCCAGTTTTCGCCACCATCTTCGCTTTTGTAAATGCCACCACCATCGCGCGCATCTACCGTGGCAAAAATAATTTTTGAATTGCTGGGTGCGATGCCAAACCCAATTCGGCCCAAGCCTTGGTCAGCCGTGGGCAAACCTTTTCCAATTTTATTCCATGTGGTGCCCCCATCCGTGGATTTAAACAATCCATTGTTCTTGCCGAGAAAAGAGCCATTCTCCCACGGACCTTCGCGGTGTTCCCACAAGTCGGTAATGATGGTGTTTGGATTACTTTGGTCAAACTCAATCTCAATTGCGCCAGTGTTGTGGTTGATGTACAAAACTTTTTCCCACGTGGTGCCGCCATCGCGCGTTCGGAAAACGCCCCGCTCTTCGTTCGCACCGTAGGGATGACCCAATACAGCAGCAAAAACAATATCGGGATTAGTGGGGTGTACGATGACGCGTCCGATCTGTTGCGCATCTTTCAAACCGATATGCGTCCAAGTGGCACCGCCATCTGTCGATTTGAACATACCATCGCCAACGGCCAAGTCTGGGCGGTGTAGTCCCTCGCCAGTGCCCACGTAAATGATATTGGGGTTGGAAAGCGATACGGCAACATCTCCCACCGAACCCGTAGGCGCTGAATCGAAAATGGGTTTCCACGTTCTGCCATAGTCGGTCGTTTTCCAGACGCCACCGTTGTTTACGCCCATCAAGAAGACATTGGGTTGCGATGGAATCCCCACGGCACCTACCGTTCTGCCAGCTCTGAACGGCCCGATACAGCGGTATCCAAGTTCTTGGTAAAGTGACTTGTCAATTGACTGGCTAATTGCGTGCAATGCAGCCGTTAGAAATATCAGAGAAAGTATACCTCGCATCTGGGTTTGATTTTTGTTCTAGTTTAACGGAAAGAAAATTGAAACACAATGGAATTTTGAGAAATGGTAGGCAACTCACGCCAAACCTCTCCCTCCGGTGAGCAATCCATACAACCGCGGTGCGGCCTTGCGCAACACCGCGCCCAATACCACGCAAACCGCAATCAGCAACATAGGCAAGCATACAAAGCCAATCATGCGAAAGCCATCTATGCCTTGCAACCAATCAAAACTTACGTTAATGAGAATTGCCACCAAAGGTGCGTGTAGTGTATAAATGATAAATGAAAATCCCGAGAGCCACACCCAAACTTTCTTTCGCATCAGTTGGGTTACTAACCAGTCCAGACCGAACCAGCAAGCGACCAGCCCGCTGAAAACAGTCACTTTATGCAACAACGTGATAATTGGAAACACGGCATCCCCTATCAGCTTTTGTCCTTCAAACGCCAAATATGTTTTGATGGTGGCTACTGCCACAAAAACTACTGACCAAATTTTTGGCGATAGTAAGGAGCTGGGTTTTTCCACGTTAAAACCGGTTTTCTGCATCCACACACCTAAACTAAAGAACAACAACCCTTCGCCCTCAACGAAAACAATCCCAAAAGTTGCCAACCATAACAGCACCGCAAATGCCAAAAAAATTGGGCGACCCCACCTATGAGTAACGCACCAGCGAATGCCTAGGTAAGCGCAATTATAAACGAACAACACGCGAATAAACCAAAGCTGATAGGCAACCGGGAAGAAGAGCCACCTGACAATCACTTCATACCATTGGTATTCGTGAATCAACTTTCTTGTATTGTCAATCTGTACTACCTGCGAAGACATTACCCACTCGCGGGTGGTGGGAAACATCTCTAGTAAAAAAACCAAAACAAGCGCCAATGCGCTCCAAATTAAGTAGGGCGCCAATAACGTCCGCGCCCGCTTTTTTATACGATCGCCCTGCGGTGCTTGATCGTGGAGCGCAAATAGATAGCCACTGATGGCAAACAACATGGGGATGCGAAACCGCAATAGGCCGTTGGCAAAAAGATATTCAACGAAAGAGGTAAATGTTATGGGTTCGTTGGGTGCAGTCCAAGGTTGCAAGTAACGAATCTCTAAATTATAGCCATGCACAAACACCAACAACACCATGCTCACAAAAGACCAGAACTTAAATTTTTGACTGAGTGATTGCGAAAGCATGCAGAAATTTACAGAAACATCTCGCTCCCTCAAAGCAAAAATTTTTGAATACATTGCTATAAACTATCAACCTATGAAATATATCTTGGCGCTATTATTAACAACAACTGCCATACTCACCCATGCGCAAGAACTTTTTCCTCAGCGGTGTATCGGAAAATGGCAAGGCACCATGCAGATTTCTTCCAATGGGATCGTACGCGATAGCGTAAAAGTGCTGTTTACAGCAGCTCAACTTACCAGTGAATCTTGGACGTGGCGCATGGAATACCTGTCGCCTCAACAGCCCGCTGTGAAAGACTACATATTAAAATTAAAAGACAAAGCAAAAGGCATCTATTCTACGGATGAGGGAGATGGGATTGAATTGATGGATTACCAATTTGGAAATAAGCTATACAGTGTTTTCGAAATACCTGGCATTCTTTTAACGGCCAGCTACGAGTTGATCAACTCAAATACCATGGTCTTTGAAGTTACATCTGGAAAAAAGAATAATTCCACCGGTAAAGACATATTCAATTACTCGGTGGGTAGCGTACAGCGTGTGGTGCTAAAGAAGATATAGTCTAACCATTGAAACCGACCTGATCACATCGATCATTTTACTTTTACAAGCTTAACAAGGTAACGCTCCTTGGATTTATCAAGTTGTTGCCGAAATTCTTTACGATTTCTTGCATAATAGACACACGAATTGCTGGGTAAAAATCGAAGCAACGCTGAATAGATAGAAACTCCAGTCTTTGGAGCATAACATTTGTCTTAAAAATCCTGCGTTGTGGTATTACCAGGCACCGAAACTTCAACGATTGAGTGAAAATCAGGCTGGTGCGACTGTCGACTTTTTTGATTACAAAGCGTAGCGATGGTTGGATTGTTGGTAAAGTCGATGCATTACCAACACATGTGGCAGTGTAATCAATGAAAGCAAGATAAACGCTTCTGAAATTTGAAAGCCCCTCATGTAGACATACAATCCGAAGGTAACGAGTGCAGTCGCACTAAAAGGAATCATCTTCTTCAAAAAAAGAAATAGGTCTCCCTCAAAAGTTTGTTGGAAAAATATAGCCTGATGTCGCACTGATTGCAGCGAGTGCCATAAACAAAATACGATGATAAAACCGGTGAGCAGTGGAGTAAACCAATACCAAAGTGTGACGGCAACAAATTGAATGGTGTAATACAAAATGTTTTTACGTTCGAAAAGGAATAAGCTAACCAAGTAAATGCTACCCAAAAAAATGACAGAAATAACTTTAAGCTGATTGAGGTCTTTGGAATGGTCGCTTGAGCTAATAGTCACGTTTGTGTGGATGGAAAGCATCTGATTAAAAATGGTAAATGCTTCCTGCCAATGAAAAATAACAGGAACGATGATTAACCAAATTCCCCACAGCCAGGAGGGCGGATATCGAATGGATTCATTTTCAAAATTAGATTGACCGAAATGGTGAAATGATATAAGAAAAAAAAGAACAAAAGCCAAAATAGGGGCAAGCCACCAGAGCAGCAGGTACATACCAATAAAGCCCAGATAAACGGCTAAGAATTTAAGCATGCCAAAAGCCGATCGGTTGTCCCGAAAGAGATAATCGTTTGAGCCGTGTGGTATACCCAATATGCAAAGTAAAACTCCACAAAAGATGGATTGCGCCAAGGGTGGTACTGGTACAAAATAAAAAACAGCAATCAGCGTAAGCTGCAGGGCAAGTTGTATTTGAAATAATTTAGATCGGATATACATCAACTTTTGAACATGTAAACAACCAGCGATTTTAAAAATAAACCAATGGGCAGCCGTGCGAAGATGGCGATTTCTTCAGTGATTTTAGTTTCTTCATCCAAAAACTTGAGTATGCGCTGAATGGGCTGCGTGCTAAACAAGCGTTCAAAGATTTCTTTGCCGCAGTCGGGATGGCGTTTTAAAATTTGAAGCAATAGGATGTCGTACACGCGAAACCGAAGTTTACGATGCAACGTTGGGAATTTCGTTTTATTTTTCAACGCCTGCGCCAGCGCGTTCGCATGCGCGTGCATCCGCTTAAATCCAAAACCCGTGGTGGGTTTGATGGCCCCTGCCGGTGTGCCTATGAATACAACTTGATCAGTTGCGCCCCACAATTTTGCTGTTGCATCAAATTGTGGTGTCATGGGTATTGCACCTGTTTCTACTTCCATGATTTCGTACGCACACCCTTTTTTGCTCATATACTCCCTTAATGAGCCTTCTGCTTCTGCGATCGAAAGTTTTTCTGCGCCAAAGCGTGTCATCTCTACCAACGCTTCATCTTTTGAATAGGGCAGTTCGTACATGAATTGCGTAGCATTACTTTGTGCTACATCAAAGTCCATCATTGACATACTGTTATCGTCAAATACAGGTTGGGTGGTTTTTACCCGCCAGCCGACAAAAGACTGCCACAAAAATAGTTTGTGCTGTTTCGGTGGTGTTAGCCAAGTTGATAAAAACACACGCTCTGACAGCCATACTTCATTTGAAGTTTTGATCACAGCGTGTTGCGAGCCTTCGCTTACATCGACTACTTTTTCAAATTTCCACTCAATCGATTTGCAATTTTTTAATGTAGCCTTCATTTGGGCATAGAAATCTGCGCTACGCACGTGGAAATATCGATAAGGTGCGAGGGTAACAACTTCTTTTTTTTCTTGCCCATGGCGAATCCATTGCCATTCTTTACTCACCATTGCTTGGGGCGCCAATGCCTGCGATGCCCAATAGCACCATGTACGGTCGTTTTCTTTTGCTTGATCCGATTCTACAATGCACAGCGTGTTATTTTCCAGAAGACCATTTTCCAATAGTGCGTAAGCAAGCCAAAGTCCGGAGGCGCCCGCACCTACAATAGTGAAGTTGTGAAATGGAGAAACTTTCACGCAGCGGAATTAAAAAAAGGGAGCCATCGGCAAAATGGCTCCTGAACATGAACAAAATAAATTTAAGCTTTAGCGCCTTTAGCCGATATGGCAACGCTATATACTACCAAGCCAAAACCAATTTTGTTAATGGCATCTGCAATGTTGTAGAACAAGTCTACATTAGAGGCACTCCAGCCCAATCCGGTGTTGAGCCATCCGCCCGGCATACACATGTAGCCAATTGGGTACACGGCCCATCCCACCAATACAAACCAAGCTAAGATATTGATACCTCTGATTACTACGGCATCGCCAGAATTTTTGGCCAACTGAGCCACTTCTCCAAACCATGCTGTGTACAAAATGTAAATGTATCCGAAGGTTGAGATCACGCCCCATATCACGCTATGAGACGTTGAACCCCCTTCGGGATTGAATGCTTCACCGATGTAACCGGCCACGAGCATGACAACGGAGGCAAAAATCAATTTCCACAACAACGCAACTTTTGCACCTGCTGCTTTGGTCAGCAAGTAAAACTCTACGCACATCAATGGTACAGTCAATGTCCAGTCAATGTAACGCAGTGCTGTTGGTGTTTGGCCTGTTGCCAGGTAGTAGTCGCGCATATAGTAATAGTGTACTGCAGCGATTCCGGTAATCAATCCAGAAACCAACAATGAGAGTTTCCACTTACCATCTACGCTGCTTCTTTCCATAAAGAAGAAAACAGCAGAAGCAAGCATTGCCATGTAGCCGGTGAAGAATGTAAATGCAATCGGATCATCCACCGGGATTTTCACGATGTCGAGAAGTAATGTGTTCATAAATTTTTTGTTTAAGTGTTGAAACTAAACATTAAACACAGGTTATTCGGACTTGTTTCACCCGTTTGAAATAAAATTTCGAAAATTTTTATTTTGTGGAATTTTATACAATTTTTCAACCTATAAGTAAAACAGTTCATTTTTTTATTAAAAAAGCACTTAATTATTTAACAAAGATTATTGGTTACGAGGTTTTTCCGGATAGCGATAGGCCACCTATTTCTTTTGCATAACCATAGATGCCAAAACCGCCATTGACAACGTTAACACAATAAATGCTAGCGAAATTTCAATTGGAACCTTATACCAATCTGAAATGCACATTTTTGAACCCACAAAAATTAGGATAGCAGATAATCCATATTTCAGGTAAACGAAGAACTTTTCGATGCCCGCTAGTGCAAAGTAAAGCGAACGCAAACCTAAGATTGCAAATACATTAGAGGTGTAAACGATAAACGCATCATCACTCACGGCCAAGATTGCAGGTATGCTGTCCACCGCAAAAATCAGGTCGGTAACCTCAATGATAATTACCACCAGAAACAATGGCGTAGCCCACAAAAATCCTTCTTTCCTTATAAAAAACTGATCCCCCTCAAACTGCGGTGTAACGCGAATGAGCTTACGTGCCCATTTTACAATCGGATTCTTCTCAGGATCCACGGCCATTTCATTTTGGGTAAGAATGCGAATGCCTGTAAACACTAAAAATCCACCAAAAATATAGATTAACCAGTGAAACCGATGGATGAGTTCGACACCAGCGAAAATAAAGCAAACGCGCATTACCAATGCTCCTAATATACCCCAAAAAAGCACTTTGTGTTGATAGGCGGGCGGCACGTTGAAGAACGAAAAAATCAGGATAATGACAAAAATGTTATCAACGCTCAATGATTTCTCAATTACGTATCCGGTAAAAAATTCGAAGGCTTTCTCTTGCCCAAATTGGTAAAACACAAATACATTGAAGAAGAAGGCCATAAACACCCATGCACAAGTCCATAACAAGGCCTCCTTTACCTTTATTTCGGCTGACTTGCGGTGAAACACGCCCAAGTCA
Source organism: Cytophagales bacterium (assembly GCA_046094265.1). GTDB lineage: Bacteria > Bacteroidota > Bacteroidia > Cytophagales > Cyclobacteriaceae > ELB16-189. The sequence continues at coordinate 2,731 of JBJTHA010000215.1, read as the reverse complement.
AGAGCGAGCATAGCCAATACAAACACATTGAAGCCTATCCAGAGATAAGAGTTATTCATTGCAGGTGAGTTATTTTTTTATCCTTCTTGTTGAAACAGTCGAATATTTCTTACGGAATAAAGTTCTCTTAATTCACGCGCACGAGCCATTGCCTTCTCTAGCGAAAAAAAGACAGAGCATTTTTTATTTTCGATCCGCAGGCGTTTGTGCTGGCTGGTAGCCAACACAGGGATATAGTCGGTAATGAGCTGTAGCTCTTCAATAACAATCCATTTCATATTACAGTGTGTTTAAATCGGTAAAACGAAAAAAAGGTAGTGGATACTTTCGCTCAGATGAGCAACGACCGATTTAGAATAAAGAAAAGAAGCGATTTGCGAGGTGAAGAAACGGATGACGTAGGTAAAAGATTGGTTCGAATTGATGTGGGCGCACACAGTGCGCGGAGAGGTCTTTTTACAATTTGGCCGACTTCACTTTTCGAAATTTGCCCGAGCGTTACATCATACTCTACCGTTGAATCTTGCAGAGAACCCTCCTCTGCTGGCGCAATGGAAGTTGCCAGCATGCTAATGCAAGCAATTAATCCATACAATATCTTACGCAATGGGTTCACACAACATTAATAATGCTTTATAAACGAAACGGGGAGCAGTTTGTTTCTTTCGTCTGGATTTTCCGCACAATTGTCAAATTCTTCAAGTTATCGTGAACTATTTACTCAACACATAGCAAAATGCTACATATTCTTGATCGTGCCGATAATGTACTCTCCCTCCTTAATCGAGTGGATTAAAACTTCTCCTCCTCTTCTTCCTCTTCCTTCTTCTTGGGTGCAGGCGGTGAGGCTTGGTCTTTCGATTTTTTCCGGAACCAACCAAATAATCCTTTTTTCTTTTTCAGCTTCTCGGAAGATACCCCCGCACCTACGGAATCGAGTGTGGCAATATCCTGTTCTTGAAGCTGTTCGATCGGTTTTACCGGCTCTGTTTCCTTGTCTTTACTCTTTTTGCCAAACAGGTTGCTAAAGAAGCCCAAGAAACCTTTCTTTTTTTCCTTCTTAGTGGTTACTTGTTCATCCTTCTTTGCTCCCTCCATGGCAATGCGCACATCGGGTAACACCAGAATGTCGCGTAAGTACCACATGTAATAGTCTTGGTCGAGGTTGAATTTTTCTTTTTCTTTTGAGATCACATAAGGCTCATCTTCCACCCCTTGGTCGGTATTTATTTTTGCTGTTGAGGTGAGTGTATCACTAATGCTGCGAGCAGCACTATCCAATGCTTTTTGGATGTCCAATGTATCTGCTTTCTTTGGATAGACCGACCTCATTTCTACGGTTTGCAAGGCGCGCAAAGCTTTTCGGTATGTCTTTTCGGGAAGTAACAAATAACGGGTGCGTCTATTCCGCTTCTCTTTTGGTAATGCTGGGCCGGGTAATACGACACTCCTGTTCCAAGATGAATCGCGCGAGGGCAGCGTCAATATTTTGCCGTTGGAGGCCAGCAACTCGCGAGGCTGTTTTTCGCTTTCGTTGAGGTATGCGAACGTCTCACGGGCCGAGGGCTTGTCAAAGATAAATGCCGACTGGTAAGCAGGGCAAATCATCTTCTGTGTTTTGCAGCTAAAAAGTACCAAGACCAGCATTAAGCTAAGTAAAGTCCTTATCATTCGGATGTACTTTTAACAATGTACAAATCTAGGAAATTAACTAAACTAATCCGAGTGATGGATGTAAGAATTGCTGGTATTTTGTAAGATAATTGCGACTAAACTATAGCAACGTCAGCGCTTGCCTATCGTTTTTTGGCAAACCGGCCGCAACTAGATCATAATAGTGGTCGATCCACGGTTGTAATAACTTATCGCTGATGGTGCCGTCCATCATCACTGCGGAGTTCCAGTGCTTCTTGTTCATGTGGTACCCTGGCTGTACCGAAGGGTATTGTTCACGTAACCGCACGGCCAACTCTGGCTTGCACTTTAGGTTGATGCTTCCATATTCAAATATAAGACACCTTGTCAGTATTTTATTCTACTGCAAAATCTGGGGTTAAAAGTCCGCACTCACTGCTACCTAGCAAAATAGATTCCTTCGAAAACTGAGCAAAAGAAGCTGTTGAAATCATTTAGCAGTGTTGACTATCCCAACTTTTTCTTCGACCTTTAGACGACTGCCGTCTCATCAACATGAATAAAAAATAGTATGCCTGCAAACATGAATTTGCTACCCCGAAATGTAAAAAAAATGAAACGACAACTCGCCTCTACTACCTCACCCCTAAAAAAACCATGAAAACCAAACTACTTCTGCTCTCCCTCTGTTGGCTGCTTGGCGGCCACGCCCCGCGCGCCCAGACCATCGAGTCTTTTGCCCCCGCCAGTGGCGCGGTGGGCACTAGCGTAACCCTTACGGGAACCAACTTTAGCACCAACACGGCCAATAACGTTGTTAAATTCAATGGGGTAACGGCTACGGTAACGGCCAGCACCTCCACCAGTATTACGGCCACCGTGCCAACAGGGGCCACTTCGGGCACTATCTCGGTTACCGTGGCGGGCACCGCCACCAGTGCCACTGATTTTACGGTAGTGGTGCCCGCCACGGTAACCGAGATAGTGCCCGAAGTTGCCCCCGTTGGTACGGTGGCCGTAATGCTGGTGGCGGTGCTGGCCGTTACCGTGGCCGTTACCCAATTGAATTTAACAACGTTATTGGCGGGGGTAGTGC
>JBJTHA010000214.1:0-7013 GCA_046094265.1 Cytophagales bacterium | reverse complement strand
CATAAATGCTGTCAAGATAGATAACTTTTTTTGTAAGAATAGTTAGCTCTTACGTTTACAACCCCCCAATACTGATCAATTTTTTCTCTTGGTATTCCTCCAATCCATCTTTTCCGCATTCATAGCCCAACCCACTTTGCTTCCATCCGCCAAACGGGGCTTCTAAGGCTTGTGGGTACCACTCGTTGATGCCCACCATACCAAATTCAATTTGTTCTGATATGCGAATAGATGTTTTCAAATCATTTGTCCACAAATAAGAGGCGAGGCCGTAGGTAGTTGCATTGGCCAGTTGAATCGCTTCTTCTTCAGTTTTGAATTTAATCACTGGCATCACAGGGCCAAAAATCTCCTGTTGAAAAATGGCGTTGTTCGGATCTTGTGTTTCGATGAGTGTGGGATCAAAAAAATACCCGTCTGTTTTTCCACGTTGCCCACCTACAATAATATGTGCGCCCGCAGCTCTTGAACTGTTCACTAATTTTTCCAAATTATCTCTTTGGGGCAAGTTAATCATCGGACCCATCTCATTCGTTGGGTCTAGGCCGTTGCCCACTTTTATTTTTTCCATCCGATCAGCTGCGTAATGCAAAAAATCTTTTGCTATACTTTCATGCACAATATACCGCTGGGGCGCGATGCACACTTGTCCTGCGTTTCTAAGTTTGGCCAACACAGATTCTTCGGCCACCTTCCTCACATCCACGTCAGGGAAAACTATGACAGGTGCATTGCCACCCAACTCCAGCGCAAGCCGCTTGATGGTTTTCGAAGCACCGTCCATTAAGATTTTGCCTACCCTTGTGCTTCCTGTAAAGCTTATTTTTCTGATCTTCGGGTTGCGCAACATTTCCTCCCCAACTCTAGCAGGTTCACCATTCACCACATTCATTGCGCCCGCAGGCAAACCAGCATCGTGCAAGCACTGTGCCAGCAGCATTCCGGTAAGAGGTGTGTATTCGGAAACTTTGGCCACTACTGTGCAGCCTGCGCCCAGCGCGGCAGACCAGCAACGCGCAGGGTTATATGCCGGAAAATTCCAAGCGGTGATGGCGCCAATAACCCCCATAGGTTGGTGCACTACCGACATGCGCTTGTTGTTGCGGCTTGCTGGTATCACACTTCCATAAGCGCGTTTACCTTCCTCTGCATACCATTCAAAAAAATTGGCAGACACACGCCATTCGCCCACCGCCTCAGCCAGTGGCTTCCCACTTTCTAAAACAGTAACCTTGGCATATTCTGTTAGCCGCTCGTGCATCAGCGCAGACGCTTTTTTTAAAATGACTGCACGGTCAAACGGATTGGTACGCGACCAAGCAGAAAAGGCGGCTTCGGCAGCATCAATGGCAAGTAAGCAATCTGCTTCGTCACCAAAAGGTACTTCTATAAGAGGTTTTTCAGTAGCTGGGTTTATCACTTTCCATGTTTTTCCATTGGACGCACCGCACCAATTGCCATTGATATACTGCTTTGGAGTGAATGGAAGTTGAAGATCAGAAAGTTGAAACATGTTAAAGGTATTTTAAAAAAGAGGTATTGCTATTCTGTTGCCACAGGCATTTTCCGTTCACGTAGGTTTCTATTATTTCTATGGAATCCAATTCTTCTGTTTGCACCGTAAACGGATCTTTGTCAACAACAATGAAATCGGCAAACTGCCCTTCGGCTATTTTGCCTTTCAAATGTTCTTTCTTTTCCGCGAAAGCACTACCCACAGTGTAGGCATGCAAAGCTTGGGCTAACGTGACAGACTCTTGTGGTGCGATGGTATTCCCTGCGTTGGTTTTTCGTAAAATCGAATTTTTGATGTTGCTGAATGGATTGAGGTTACTCACTACGGGCGCATCGGTGCTAAGGGCAACGGGTATATTTTTTTCAAGCAATGATTTTATGGGATAACAGAAGGATAAAAATTCTTCGTCCACGGCCGCGCGAAAATTTTCACCCAATTCATATAAAAAAACAGGTTGTGGCACAGCGATAAACTGATGTATTGCCATGTCATTCAAATGCTGTTCGGTTGGTAATCCTAAATGTTCGATACGGTTGCGCTGATCGCCAAACTTCTCTTTTAGTTTTGTATACGTGTCAATTACCAAACCGATGGCCACATCGCCAATAGCATGCGTGGCAATTCTAAAACCTTTTTCTTGTGCTTTGTGCGCCAACTCATAAAATCGTGATTGTTCCAAACGAAGCACGCCTTGGTTAGCACTGCCTTTGTACGGCCTAGAAATGGCAGCCGTTTGGCCGCTCAATCCACCGTCCGAAAAAAATTTGACTGTATCGATGTTCAATTTTTCTGACCTGAATAGAGTCGGCAACGGATAGGGTTTGTGTCCGCCATCTGGAAGCAAAATAGGGAAAACATTCATCCGGATGGTGTCGTTGTTTTGCTTGCTAAACTGTTGATAGGCGTTCAGCAGATCAGGATGTGCGGCAGGATCCGTTATACTTGTAATGCCCACCGAAAGCACTTTTTGCATCCCGAGTTCAATCATGTGCATGTACTGCTCTTGTGTTGGTTCGGGGATGTGCCGCGTAATGAGCCCCAAGGCAGTTTCGTAAAATAGGCCCGTTAATTTTCCATAGTCGTCTTTGCCTATCACACCGCCATTGGGTGCTTCACTGGTTGTTGTGATGTTTGCCTTTTGTAATGCCAGCGAGTTGACTGACGCAATGTGCGCACAGGTGCGGATGAGATAAACAGGATGAGATGAACTAACGGCATCTAAGTCATACAAGTTGGGCATGCGCTTTTCTTCTTGCACCTGTTCATTGAAGCCGCGACCAATAATCCACGTGCCCGCAGGCAACGAAGCAGCACTTTGCTTCAATAGATGCTGAATGGCTTTAATGCTTTTGATGCCGCGCAAATCCAAAATGTATGTTCCCAATTGACCTACTTTCCACAAATGGATGTGCGCATCGTTAAAGCCGGGCAAAATGGTTTTACCCTTTACATCAATCTTTTTTGCATTCTCGGATTGAAGTTGCCCTTCATCGCCTACACCCAAAATCTTTCCATCTCTCACAAGCATGGCCGAAGCAACGGGGCAGTTCGGGTTTTGCGTAAGTATGTGTGCGTTGAAGTATAATTCCATTTAGAATCAATTCAAAAAAATATAGAACCTATGCGCAGCAAAAGTGCAAAATGAGTCGAATCATTTTTCACATTCTTGCATCAAAACAAATTTTGTAAAAATTACCTCATGCTCTCGCAATGGCAGCTTCTAGTACATCCAACCCTTCGTTTAGTTGGTCTTCTGTTATCACCAAAGGTGGCAACAGGCGAATACAATTGCTGTATAAACCTGCGCGGATCAATACAATGCCATGTGCCACGGCATCTTTTATGATTTTTAAAGTCAGGTCAGGGTCAGGTGTTTTGCTGTCGCGGTCCTTCACAAACTCAACCAGCCGCATGGCGCCAATGCCCCGCACATCGCCAATGATGGAATATTTTTTCTTCCATCCGTCCAAACGCTGTTCAATGATTTTGCCAACATTCTCAGCTTGTTTCATAAAAGCTGGTGTGGTCATTTCTCTGATAACGGCAATGGCCGCGGCACAGGCCACGGGCGATCCGCCATATGTTCCGCCTATGCCACCCAAGTGCACAGCATCCAGTATTTCAGCTTTGCCAACGGTGGCCGATATGGGCATGCCCGCACCCAACGATTTGGCAGTGCAAATCATATCAGGAGCAAAACTATAATGATCGAATGCAAATAATTTTCCGGTTCGCCCGAATCCACACTGGATTTCATCGGCAATCATTACGGCTCCTGTTTCGTCACATACTTTTCTTATTTCGCGTAGAAAAGATTCTGGTGCAGGTATAAATCCACCTTCGCCTTGCACGGGTTCAATCAGTATCGCTGCTAAATCAGAACCGTCAATTTGCGAGATCAGTGCATTGCGTAAATTTTGAATGCATTGATCGATGAACTCTTTTTCTGTAAACTGATTGGGCTTGCGGTAAACATTCGGATAGGGAAGCCGATAGATATCACCTGCAAAAGGACCCATGCCTTTTTTGAACAATCCGTATTTTGAAGTAAGGCTCAACGTCAGGAGTGTTCTTCCGTGATAGCCGCCTTCAAAACAAATCACTCCTTTGCGTTTGGTATGATAGCGTGCAATGTTGATTGCATTTTCTACGGCTTCGCTGCCCGAGTTGGCCAACAATGTTTTTTTTGAAAAATTTCCGGGTGTGTGTTGGTTTAACAATTCACATAATTCCACCATGGGCTCCATTGTGGTTACCAGTGTGCATGTGTGCACATATTTTTCCATTTGCTCTTGCACGGCCTTTACTACTTGTGGGTGGCAATGGCCAATATTCATAACGCCAATCGCGCCTGCAAAGTCCAAAAGCGTATTGCCATCTACATCTGTGATTACCGCACCTTTGGCATCGGCAACTACCACTTCGGTTGATTTGGCTAACCCTGCTGGTGCTGCTTTAGCCCTTCGTTCTAGTATCGCTTGCCCTGCGGGACCGGGGATGGCAGTTCTTAGATTAATCGTTTTTGTTGCAACCATTTCCATATTCATTTCTTTTGATAATTTTCGTTTTTACGAATTAAAAATGCACAGTAGCCTGCACATTGTGGGTCGTCTACATAACCGTGTACCAAGGCATGTGGCACAAAACCATTTTTCATTTGGCGCGATACCGTGGGATCTTTTATTTCTTTGCTCACCACTTGTCGGTAGTATTCTTCAGCACTAAGCTCATGCTGACGACCACCAAAACCGTTGAGCATCCCATACGTAAATTGACCTTTTAAGTTTAAACGCTCCACTGTCTCTTGCCTCGCATCATAAAGGTAAGACGCAATTCCCTTGCCCCGAAAATCAGGATGTGTACCAATATCCAACCCGTACAACCATTCCCCCTCAGGTTCATTGATTTCATCTACGTTCCGGTGGAGCATTTCATTGAATGTATGTATTTCGCCTAGCAGTAGGTGGTGACGAATGCTGGTAGTCATACCAACCAACCGCTCACCTACCATTACCACAAATTGTCCTTCGGGAAATACACGAATGTAGTCGAGGTAATGTTCTTTGCGGATGATGGAGCTATCAGCCAGTGTTGGGAATACTATGCGTTGCAAATTTTCAAGTGCTTCGGCATGGCTCGGGTTGGCCGAGGTCAATATCATACCTTCCGGTAGTTCCTTTTGGTAGATAAACCGCAGTGTTTCCGTCATGGCTATTTTTTGGAACTAAGCCTCAGCAATTCTTTACGAATGATTTCTAAGCCGTTGATCAAATCTGATTTTTCGATCACTAACGGGCTTAGCACGCGTACCACATTGGACGATACACCCGCGCTTATAATGAGTAGCCCATTTTGTGCACAGGCTTGAATCAATTGTTTGCAAAGATCGCCATCAGGCTGGCAGGCGTCATTATTCTTCACCAATTCAAAAGCCACCATGGCACCTAGGCCACGCACATCGCCTATAGCCGAGTACTCTTTTTTCAATTGATCAAAGAAATCTTTTACAATCTTTCCAACTTCTTCACCTTTTTGGGCAATGTCAATTTTTTTCATCAACTCGATAGTGGCGAGCGATGCCGCACACGCTACGGGATTGCCCGGATACGTGCCGCCTAGTGTACCCTTGGTGGTTTTGTCCATCACATCCGCTCTACCTATTACAGCGCCAATGGGCATGCCGCTGCCCATTGACTTGGCCCACGTAGAAATATCAGGTATAATGTCGTAGTGCTCGTACGCGGCCCACTTGCCTGTGCGGCCAAACCCAGTTTGTACTTCATCGATGATCATCAAAATGCCCTTGCTGGTGCAGATTTTTTTAAGCTCTTGAACGTATCTTCTGGGTGCCACTACAAATCCGCCTTCGCCTTGCACCAATTCTAGAATAACAGCCGCTACTTGTGAGGCATCTACCACACTGTGCAAGTAAGATTCAAAAGCTTGCAATTCACGATCAATAAATTCATCCATCGATAAGCCATCGTTGCGCTGGTAATAATCCGGGAAAGGCACGCGGTAGATTTCGGGGGCAAAAGGGCCGCAGCCAATTTTATAACCCACTTTTGATGTGAGCGACATACCCAACAGTGTGCGGCCATGAAATCCGCCTGTAAAGCAAAGGATGCCTTGTCTACCGGTGGCTTGACGCGCAATTTTCACCGCATTTTCTACTGCTTCAGCACCCGTGTTGGTTAGCATCACTTTTGTTTTTTCACCGTGCGGAAAAAGCGCAGCCAATTCTTCGCACAATTTTACGTACGGTTCATAGATGGCTACCGGAAAACAGGCATGTATCAATTTTTTGGCTTGCTCAACAATGGCATCAACCACCATGTCAGGGCAATGGCCACCATTTAATACGCCAATACCACCAGCAAAGTCGATATACTCCTTTCCTTCAACGTCAACAATTTTTGCGCCTTTTCCAGAATCAATGGTAAGGGGGCTAAACATACCCATGCCTTCTGGCACTATTGCATTTCTTCTAGCTACTAATTCACTTGATTTCATCTACATCTATATTTTATAAATTTAAATTATGCTGTAAGTGATTTTTGGATTTGCAAGGCGGCTAATTTACTGCTTTCAACATCGCCATTCATGAAGCCCTGATGAAGTACTGAACAATGCTCGCCAGCGAAGAAAATATTTTCGTACGACTCCTGTTCCACTCCGGCAAAATCAGACCATTGGCCACGTGTATAACAAGTATAGCTCCCTTTTGAATACGGATTGGTGGCCCAACAAAACTTGGCAATTTGTCCGTTGTATTGTTCTGTCAATCCGGGGTATATTTTTTCTGCCCCACCTAGCCAGCGTTCTTTTATTTGCGCATAACTTAGGTTGAGAAGATCAACCGACTCGTTTCCCCCAGTAACAAAGGAAAGGGAGCCTGCGGGAATAGCTACCCCTTGCGAACTATCCCAAATGCACGTGCGGTTCACATCAGTGTAAACATATCCTTGAAATCCCTGTTCGCGCCAAACCCGTTTTT
>JBJTHA010000213.1:0-5388 GCA_046094265.1 Cytophagales bacterium | reverse complement strand
CCAACAAGGCGCACGGAGACAATTTCATTTACCTGAAGCCTGAAGATCAACTCGCGTTTGTAAAAAAATACAACGAGGATTCTGTCAAGGCGAGCCGCGAAGATTGGAAAGCGCCAAAGCCTTTCTTTTTGATGGCGAAAGAACTTACGCTGCTTGGCTATTTCAATACGGAAGTGGGTGCCACTCAAGTTCTGCAATATGAAGCGGTGCCGGGCGCGTACAAAGGATGTATTCCCTTGAAAGAAGCTGGCCAGGGCAGAACTTGGGCTACATAGCTTGGAATATTTTTCTTTTTATTAAATGCCATCTCAACAGATGGCATTTTTGTTTTGCCACCGCATGAATAATTGTTTGAAAGTGCACCCAAAATTCCGTAACTAGAACTTGTCCAAAAAGATCCATATGAAAAACCTACCCGTTATTGTGCTGGCGCTGTTCGTATCCTGTGCCTTCGCACAAAAGAAGGATGCCAAACCAACTGCTCCCACCCCCGAAAAGAAAGATGAACTTTCGCTCTCGGGCATCAAATTCCGGAACATTGGGCCCGCAGTCACCTCCGGCCGCATTGCCGACTTTGCGGTAAACCCCAACAACATCCACGAGTATTATGTAGCCACCGCTTCAGGTGGCGTATGGAAAACGGTAAATGCCGGCACTACCTACGAACCTGTCTTTGACAGCCAAGGGTCCTACAGTATTGGCTGCGTCACCATTGACCCCAATAATACCAACGTGGTATGGGTAGGCTCTGGCGAAAACAATAACCAGCGCAGCGTGGCGTATGGCGATGGCATTTATAAATCCGAAGACGGTGGCGCCTCCTGGAAAAACATGGGTTTGAAAACTTCCGAGCACATCGGCAAAATCATCGTGCACCCTACCCACTCAGAGATTGTATACGTGGCGGCTATTGGTCCGCTGTGGACGGAAGGTGGCGAACGCGGTGTTTACAAAACCAGCGATGGTGGAAAAACGTGGGAGCAGGCGCTCGAGTTGGATGCTTACACGGGGGTGAATGATATTGTGATGGACCCGCGCAACCCAGAAGTTTTGTATGCCGCAGCATTTCAACGCATGCGCACCGACTACGCTTACATCAGCGGTGGACCAGGATCGGGAATTTACAAGACCACCAATGGCGGCAAAACGTGGGACAAAGCAAACAACGGTTTGCCCTCTGCAGAAAAAGGACGAAGTGGTTTGTGCATCTCCCCCGCTGACCCAGAATACATTTATGCCATTGTGGAAGCAGCCAAGGATGCCGGCACCTACCGCAGCTCCAACCGTGGCGCCAGCTGGGCAAAGATGAGCGGCCACCAAACAGGCGGCAATTACTATAACGAAATCATTGCCGACCCGAAAGACCGGGACAAAGTGTATACGATGGGATTCGCCATCAGCATCAGCGAAGATGGTGGCAAAAACTTTCGCCCCATCGGAGAAAAATCAAAACACGTTGACAACCACGCGCTGTGGGTGAACCCATCGAACACACAACACATGATCAACGGCTGCGATGGTGGCATTTACGAAACCTGGGATGGCGCCAAAACCTGGCAGTTCAAAGCAAACCTGCCCGTAACGCAGTTTTATAAAGTTGAAGTAGACAACACAACGCCATTCTACTATGTATATGGCGGCACACAAGACAATTTTAGTTTGGGTGGCCCCTCTCGCACGCGCAACGAAAATGGAAATTTCAATTCGGACTGGTTTGTTACCAATGGTGGCGATGGTTTTGAAAGCGCCATCGATCCGTACAACACCAACATTGTGTACGCCCAATCACAATATGGTGGACTTGTACGTTTTGATAAGGCCACGGGCGAATCTACCGGCATACAGCCAAAACCGGGCAAGGGCGAAAACGAATACCGCTGGAATTGGGATGCCCCCTTGCAAACCAGCGCGCACAAAAAGGGCCGCATCTACTTTGCTTCCAACAAAGTTTTCAGAAGTGATGACTACGGCAACACCTGGCAGGTCATCAGCGGAGATGTAACGCGCAATCTCGACCGCAACAAACTGCCGCTGATGGGAAAGGTTTGGAGCATTGATGCAGTAGGAAAAAATGACGGAACAGCATTGTATGGAACCGTGAGCGCATTTTCAGAATCAGCCAAAAATGAAAACCTGCTGGTGGCTGGCACCGATGATGGTTTGGTGCAGATCACCGAAGATGGAGGAAAGGCCTGGCGAAAATCGGAGAGCTTCGCGGGCGTGCCCAACATGACGTACGTGCATCACGTAGCTGCATCGGCACATGACGAAAAGGTGATCTATGCGGTACTCAACAACCACAAGCGTGGCGATTTCAAACCCTATTTATTCAAAAGTAGCGACAAAGGCGCTACCTGGGTTTCCATCAGCAACAACTTGCCCGAACGCGGATCTGCCTATAGCATGGTGGAAGATTTTGTCGATCCTAACTTGTTGTTTGTGGGTACGGAATTTGGCGTGCATTTTTCGAACGATGGCGGAAAATCGTGGAGGCAACTGAAGGGCGGGCTGCCCACCATCGCCATCCGCGACTTGGCCATTCAACAAAGAGAAAATGATTTGGTGTTGGCTTCGTTCGGCCGTGGCTTTTTTGTGCTAGACGACTACTCGCCCCTTCGCCACCTGAAACAAACCGAAGGCAAAGAGGCGTATTTGTTCCCCATCAAAACCAGTTGGATGTACGTGGAGAACAGTCCGCTGGGCATCCGCGGCAAAGGCTTTTTGGGCGAATCGTTGTACGCAGCTGAAAACCCAAAGGTGGGCGCAACCTTCACTTACTTTTTCAAAGAAGACTTGAAGACGCGAAAAGAAAAACGCCAAGAAGAACAAGACAAACTGAACAAAGACAACAAAGATGTTTTCTATCCAACTTATGAAAGTTTGAAAGAAGAAGAAAAGGAAGAAGCCCCTTACTTGTTGTTCACTATCCGAAACGAAAAGGGAGACATCATTCGAAAACTAAAGACGGCCGCCAAAAAAGGTGTAAACCGATTGGTGTGGGATTTCCGCTACCCCAGCGCCAACCCCATCAACATCAACCCTTCTGTTAACGACAATCCCTTTCAACCCGATGATGTGGGGCAATTGGCTGCACCCGGTAATTACACCGTGACGCTTTCAAAATCTGTAGATGGTGTGGTGATCGAGTTGGCGGGTCCGGAAAAATTTGAAGTAAAGGTATTACCCGGCACCACCTTGCCCGCTACTGATCGACCTGCTTTGGTGGAGTGGCAGCGCAAAGCGGCAGAGTTGCAAAGAAGTATTGCAGGTGCTTCTACCATGCTCAACGATGCCAACAACCGCACCAAGCACATGAAAGCATCGGTGATGAGCGTGGCAAAACCCAACCAAGATTTTATGAAAGAAATTCAGGGCATTGAAGAAAAAATACGTGCGCTGCAAAAGAAGATGAATGGTGACCGCGTGGCCGACCAATTGAACATTGATGCACCACCTTCTATTTCATCGAGGTTATTCAGTTCTTTATATGATGGATATGGCAGCACCAGCGAGCCTACCACCACCATGAAAGACCAGTTGCGCATTGCCGGAGAAGAATTTGAGGCGGCCCTTGCGGAGCTGAAGGGCATTTTCAGCAATGAAATAAAAACGTTGGAACAAAAACTGGAAGCCGCGGGGGCTCCTTACACACCCGGCCGGATGCCGGAGTGGAGGAAGTAGGCCGAGGGTAACACACGCGAATGAGGCACTTATGTTTACGCTACCCCAACCAGATATCTACCCGAATAAAAAAAGCTGTCTCAACTTTTGAAACAGCTTCCTTTACATAATTGTAAGATTAGGATTTTATAAATGAAATTATGTTGGCAAAATCTGATTTAATGGTGCCATCTGCATATTTCACATAAGGTTTTACATAGTATGTCCCGGGAGCTTGTATTTTATCATTGAAAGGTCCATAATAAAAAAAATTTCCTGCTGTTGTCACATTCACTGAGCCGATTACTTTGTTGCTCTCGGAATAACTGACATTACTACTGGTGCCGAAATAAACCCCGATTTCAGCAGGATGTTCTTTTGTAAAACTGAAATATATTTTCGCGCCCAAAGAATTTACCTCAAAATTTGTGATGGAAATCGTTCTACTCAAATCTTTATCAGGAGTCGTAAAATCAAAAGCAGGACTATAATGGATCACATCCTTATCTGTTTTTGAATACGCTCTTGCGAAGTATTTGGTGCTTTTCTTTAAACCGGAAAAAGTGATGATACTTGGCAAATTGCTTGCTGTTTTAGTCGCTTCAAGTGCGGTGCCTACCACTGGATTTGGTGTTTCAGAATACGTAACTCCTCTAACGCCTATAAACGCCCCATTATCATCGTAACTTACACTTACCGTTGTGGTTACCGTTTGTTCTCTTTCAATTGTGTATTGCAAACTATTTTTATCAACGGTCATAATAGGGATTGGCAATACGGGTGCAGGCGCGAGACTGTCTTTTGCGCAAGCTCCAGATAGGAATAAGGCAATGAATGCCATCACTGAGTTTTTCATTTTAATTATTTTTTTGTTTAAAGGCGCAAACAGTAGTGTTTTGATATTACTCAAAGATATTCAATTGGTTAGAAGAAAATAGTTCATTGACATTTTGTTGTGTTGGTTTTTCAAAGAGTGTTGGCAGGGGAGCTTTGTCGAATATGGAGATGCTCAATACCTGCAATATTTCGTAGAGGCTTTGCTTGAGATTAAATTTCTTTTTGGCAATGGCAACCAAAACGTAAGTGCTGATGGCGATCCAGATTTGTGTCTTTACTGCGTTGGACGAAGTGCCCCAAAAGGATTTTATTTTGAGGTGCTGTTTGATCCACTTGAAGAACATTTCGATCTTCCAACGATGCCTGTAGAGGGTTGCAATCTCGGTTGACTTGAGGGTGAAATTATTGGACAGAAAGACAAAAGCTTTTTGTGTTCCGGCATCGAAGAATTTAATGCGCCTTAGGTGTTGTGGATAATCGTGTGAAGCATAATAGTTGGTAAGCCTGATGACCTGGTCGCAAAGCACTTGATCACTTTTGGCCGTGGTATCGGATTTGATTCTTGTAAAATTGAGGTTGTCCTTTGCCCTGATGATGAAGTAGGCACCTGCTTTGTGTATCTGGAAGAGTTTCTTGAAATCCGTATAACCACGGTCTAGGACATAGAAACTGTCCTGTTGGAAACAGATCCGGTCAAGCACGTTGACTTCGTGCACGTTGCCGGTGGTAATGTGGATGAACTCGGGGATGGCGGTCTTCACGTTGAGTTGCGTGTGCAGTTTGATCGCCCCCTTGGTGGTGCGGAATTTTGCCCAACTGAAAACAGAGAGACACAAATCGATGACCGTTGCATCAATGGCAAACACTTGGTTGTTGAGTTCAAGTTCGCCT
>JBJTHA010000212.1:0-4478 GCA_046094265.1 Cytophagales bacterium | reverse complement strand
AACTTGGTCAGCAAAAGTAAAATCAATTACAAATCTAGAAGGCTGTGAATCGGTTGATGCCAAAAGCTCATCGCCAATCAAAAAAGGTTTCAATACCTCCGCATACTTGGGGTGCTTCTTTAATACCTTTAGTGCTTCATTCTTTTCTAACAGAAAACCTTCGTGCCCATGCGTTTGCCCTTGAAAGACGCGCTTTGGCTTTTTGTTGGTTTCTAAAACTTTGGCTTCGGTTACATCAGTTTCTAAACTCAGGCTTGAATTGATTACAGGTTGCGTTACACTTTTTAGTTCTTTGTCCTCATAGAAATAAAGAACTTTGTCGCCTTCGTATTTTCCTTTCTTCCAGTTGACAATGGAAACAAACACGGCTGCATCGCCACTCCAATCTTGCGAACTTACGGCATTGAATATTTCGCCACCGTGGTGAACAATATAATCCAAACTTCCTTCGCGGCTATAATTTTGGCGGATAGTATTGGTGCCCACCAATCCCGCGTAAGCGTTAGGCTTTAATTGTTGATGGGCTTTGTAAAACCAATACACGCAGAAATCGGCACGGCCAGGCACTTCTGGGTAAACAAGTCGAAGCTTGTTAATATACTCCACACCAAACTCGTGCTGCATTTTGTTTTTACTTTGAAAAGGCGGGTTGCCAATAATGGCATCTACCTCAGGCCATTGGCGTTGTGTGCCGTCATCGTTCAACAATGCATCGGCACAAATAATATTTTCATCGAGGTTATCGAGCGGCAGCGGGCTAAACTTATTGTCGTAGGTGTGGTCTTGCTCCAAAATAGAAAGCTCTTTGGCCACCATCAAGGTTACTTTGGCAATTTCCACTGCCGTGGGATTCAAGTCTATACCATAAAACTGTTGGGTGTTTACAAACGAGTAATCAGAAAGAAATTTGTGTAGTTTGTTTTTGTCGGCAGGCTTGGTCTTTTCAAAAGCCAATACCAATAATTTGCGCTCCAACAGTTTCATTTCGCGGAATGCCACAAACAAAAAATTGCCACTGCCACAGGCGGGATCCAGCACTTTATAGTGTGTAAGTTCGGTGAGCAAGTGAAGGCAATCATCTAACGTGTTGGCCGCTTCAATGCGCTGCATCCACGGCTGCACAATCACAGGGTTTACGATTTTCTTAATGTCAATCTCGTGTGTGTAGTGTGCGCCCAACTCGTGGCGCAGTTCTTTATCTAAGTTGCCTTCAAAAAAACTGCCGAAGATGGCCGGGTTTACATGCCGCCAGTTTTTGTTGGCGCTGCCCTCCAGCATGTCTATTTCATAGCCGGTGAGTTCTATCGCTTTTATTTCTTTGAACAAACCTCCGTTAAAATAATCTACACCTTTGTAATAACCTGCGGGTGTAATGCCAGGCTTGTTCATTTCATTAAACAATCCACCAATTAAATCATATGGGCTGGCTTTCTTTTGTACGCACTCTTCAATAATGCGGCTAAAAATTTTATCGGGCAGCAGGCCTACGTCTTCGGCAAACAAGCTGACAATACATTGCAGCGCATAATGCAAGGCCTCGTCACTTTTTATTCTGCGCTTGATCATGCTGCGGTACATGGCCGCCACTTGTTGCGCGGCCTTCTCGGTTACATCTTCTTTGTCTTTGCCAAAAACAGGTGTAACAGGTTGGGGCAACATAAACCCAAAGGCCTCTCTTCGGCTGGGCAAGTCAGCCAACTTCACCACATCTACGGGGTCAAAAACCTTCACGTTGAAGTCGTAAATCCAAAACTCGTCAAAGTTGCAGAGGATGATGTATTGCGGGCGGTCGCCCGCTAGCTTAAACCAATAATCAGTAGCTTGTTGGAGATGAATGGCGAGGTTCTCATCTTTCTTTTTCATCTCAATAAGCACGCGCTTCTTCCAAACTAAGTCACCAAAACTGGTGGTTTTCTTTTTGGTATCCCGCACACGAAACTCGCACTCGGCACCAGCGCCTTTCAATCCTTCGGGGTAGCCCAATGCAGTGAAGAACCGATCCAAAAAAATTTGGGCTTCACCCTTTTCGTCACCTTTTATGTGCCGCTGACAATAGGCAACGAAGTCGTGAAGTAAGTTAGGAGCAGCCATCAACATGAAAGTTGGAGAATTGAAGCTGAAAATACAAATATTGAAGAACGATGGATTCATCCATTTTTCCCATAAAAAAAGGGACACTTGCTGCGTCCCTTTTCAAACTAAAATTAATAACCACTATCCAATCGCTACACGCTTGAACTCCGCAACGGTTAATCCTTTGCTCACATTATCCAAGTATTGCGCCACTGTTTTTGAATTATCTTTTACAAATGCTTGTGGCAACAGCGTGCTTTCTTTAAAGAACTTGTTCAATTTGCCTTGTGCAATTTTTTCCACCATGTGCTCAGGCTTGCCCTCGGCTAAAATTTGCGCCTTAGCAATTTCCATTTCTTTTTGAATGGTCTCGGTGTCCACACCTTTTTCATCTACGGCAACAGGGCTCATGGCCGCGATTTGCATGCCCACATCTTTGCCGGCATCGGTTACGTCTGCACCATTTACTCCCTTCAACGACACCAATACACCCAATTTGCTGCCCGCGTGAATGTAGGGGACAATGGCTTCCCCTTTCATTTGCACATAAGCAGAAATTTCCAACTTCTCGCCAATTTTACCTACCAATTCGGTGATTTTATCGTTGATGGTGAGGCCATCTACCTGCTCTGCCAACAATGCTTCCTTGGTTGCCGACTTCTTTGCAAAAGCAGTCTCGGCAATCAATTGTCCTAAGTTTTGGAACTCCTCGTTTTTTGCCACAAAGTCTGTTTCGCAGTTAAGGGCGATCAAAAAAGCTTCTTTTTTGTCTTCAGCTACTTTTACGAAAACAGAACCTTCTTTTGCATCCTTGTCGGATCGGGAAGCTGAAACCTTCTGACCTTTCTTTCTCAATATTTCGATGGCCTTTTCAAAATCACCGTTGGCCTCCGTCAATGCTTTCTTACAATCCATCATGCCTGCGCCCGTCATGGTGCGCAACTTGTTTACATCCTGTGCTGAAATTGCTGACATATAATTATTTACGATTTAAAGATTTACGAATTACGATTTTTTTAAACTTCAATTGGTTGCGCTTTCATTCAAAAAAAAACATCGGCTTACGACCGATGCATTTTTATTGGCATATTAGCATATCGGCTAATCAGCAACCTGTTACGCTTCGTGCAACGCTTCGTCCACTTTTCTCTTTTCCTCTTCGTCTTTCTTCTGGCCTGCTTCTTCTTTGTCTTTTTTGCGCTCCTGCAAGGCTTCTTCTATTGCTTTACCCAAATAACCGGTTACGATCGAAATCGATTTGAATGCATCGTCATTGGCCGGGATCGGAAAGTCAATGTCTGAAGGATCTGAGTTGGTATCCACCATCGCAAAAACGGGGATGTTCAGCTTTTGTGCTTCGGCTACGGCTATGTGCTCGCGCTTCACATCAATCACAAACAAGGCAGCCGGCAGGCGGTTCAAATCGGTAATACCGCCTAATTCCTTTTGCAACTTATTTTTTTCGCGGGTCATCATCAACCTTTCCTTTTTGGTCAGGTTTTCGTAACCCTCATCTTTCATCATCTTTTCAATCTGCGCCAACTTCTTCAACGACTTTCGGATAGTGGCAAAGTTTGTCAACATACCACCCAGCCATCTTTCCGTCACGAAAGGCATATTCAAACGGGTAGCTTCTTGCGTTACAACGTCTTTCGCTTGCTTTTTGGTGGCAACAAACATTACTTTTCGGCCGCTGCGTACAATGTTGCGCATCGCAAACACAGCTTCCTCTAGGCAGCTCAACGTTTTGTTCAAATCGATAATGTGGATACCGTTGTTTTCCATATAGATGTACTCTGCCATCTTTGGATTCCACTTTCTGGTCAAGTGCCCAAAGTGAACACCTGCTTCCATTAAATTTTGTGTTGTTATTTTCTCCATGCTTATCGATTAACGCTTGCTGAATTGGAATCTTCTTCTTGCTTTTCTGCGGCCCGCCTTTTTGCGTTCTACCATGCGTGAGTCGCGTGTCATCAACCCTTCTTTCTTAAGAGCCGGACGGTTTTCGTTGCTGATGCTGACAAGTGCTCTCGCAATAGCCAAGCGAATGGCTTCTGCTTGACCTTTGCTTCCGCCACCGTCCACGTTCACGTTTACATCGTAGTTGCCATCTTGTTTTACCACAGTAAGGGCTTGCTTCACCGTGGTTTGCAGAATCTCCGAAGGGAAATAATCCTTTAACTCTCGTTCATTAACAATGATTTGACCTTTACCAGACTGCAAGTATACCCTGGCTACCGAGGTCTTCCTTCTTCCAAGTGCGTTGATTACTTCCATGAATTAGAATTTAATTTCTTTTGGTTGTTGAGCTGCATGAGGATGTTCGTTGCCCGCATAAACATTCATAATTCTGAACAACTGGAGACCCTTTGTATTTTTTGGAAACATGCCACGCACACTTTGCT
>JBJTHA010000211.1:0-14084 GCA_046094265.1 Cytophagales bacterium | reverse complement strand
GTGTTGCACTGGCACCCGTCCAACGCCAACAATGCCAGCCCAGAGTCGTGCATGGCCATCAAACAAACATTGTTTCGGTTTTATGGGAAAGCCGCACATGCAGCCGCTGCACCAGAGAAGGGCCGCTCTGCGCTGGATGCTGTAGAGGCGATGAATTACATGACCAACCTGATGCGCGAGCACGTGCCCTCAGATGCACGCATCCACTACGTAATCACCAAAGGGGGATTGGCCGCCAACGTGGTGCCCGAGTTTGCCGAAGTAGAGTACATGGTGCGTCACCCCAATGCTGCGGTAGTAGCAGAAATTTGGGATCGCATTGTGAAATGTGCCGAAGGTGCAGCCAATGGCACGGAAACATCAATGAAGTATGAAGTGATTTCGGGCTCATTCAACTTGTTGCCGAATGAAACGTTGTCAAAATTGATGTTCGATAATCTGAAAAAAGTAGGTGGTTTAAACTATTCACCCTCCGAACTAGAGTTTGCTAAAAAATTGCAGAGCAGTTTTTCCTTCAAAGCACCTGACTTAGCCGAGGCGCAAAAAATTCAGCCATTTACACTGGGTGGCTTTTTCCCTGCTTCTACCGATGTAGGCGACATTACCTGGGTAGTGCCGACTGCAGGCTTAGGGACCGCCACTTGGGTGCCTGGCGCACCTGCCCACAGCTGGCAGGCCGTTGCCACGGGAAGTACAAGTATCGGTTTGAAGGCGATGATGAACGCTGCTAAAACCATCACCCTTACAGGAATGGATTTATTCAACAACCCTGAACTGTGTGACAAAGCAAAGAAAGAGTTAGCCGAAAAAACCGGTGCTGACTTCAAATACAAATCATTGATTGGCGACCGGAAGCCACCGTTGGATTTTAGAAAGGGGATGAATTAAATGTTTTTAGTCCCCAGAAGTTTATTTTCTGATTTTTTTGCCTAGTTCCAAGTATTCCTCAAAATTATCAAAAACAGGCAGACCCAATTCAAGAATCACTTCCTTCAAAATTGTTATACCTTTTTCGGGGTCTACAATTTTTGGGTGAAACTTCATTCTTCTACAATCGAAACAAATTGTGACGCTAGCTAAAGGCCTATTTTTTTCATCATAAAATACTACTCCATGATGTGGTAAAAAGCATTCTGCCTGCTCATCAACTTCCGCATCATTATTTCCGGTAGCTACCGTTACAATTTTTTTTACCTGCGCACCTGTCAGGGTGACACCAATTGTATCGACTACAGTTTTGTTGAGGTGACCCTTTTCTAAAATGTCACCCGCGCCCTCTACATCCGATAAACCATATAGATAAGCTTTTGCCATTGAATACTTTGGCGCTTTCCAATCAAAAATAGACTGATTTGATTGTCCCAGTGCAGCAGAAACAGATGCCGCCATCGATATGAAAAAAATGATTTTCATTTTTTTCTATTCCACGCTACTTCGTGAAGTCGTTGTAAAACGCAAACGCCATAATGATCAACAGAATGGCCATACCGATTTTAATCGAATTTTCGAAAAACTTTTCAGATGGCTCTTTGCCGGAAATTATTTCGTACATCAAGAACATCACATAGCCACCGTCTAAGGCGGGTATGGGCAAGAAGTTCATAAACGCCAATACCATCGAAAGCAAACCAGTCATTCGCCAAAAGCGTTCCCAATCCCACTCGCCCCCATACATTTGCGCCATGCCCACCGGGCCGGAGAGGGATTTTGAAAATGACATTTTGCCAGAGAAGATTTTACCAAAAGCTTTTATCTGCAGCCAAATCACGCCAAAGGCGCGCGCAGTACCCATGGGTATCGACTCGAAAAAACCATAGTTAGTCGTTACAAAGTCAGTCTTGGCTGGCCCCATCGGACCGAACCCAATTTGTGCTTGATCTTTGAACGGCTCTTTAAAAGTCAAAACCTGCTCTCCACGTTTGATCTTCAACGAAAGCGAATCGTGGGGCTTACTTCTGATGATAGCCGACACTTCATCGTAATACATAATCGGCTCTCCATTTACTTCCACAATCTGATCTCCCTTGTGCAAGCCAATCTTCTTTGCAATAGAAACCTGCGGATATTTGGATTCATAAATTTCTCCTTTGTCGTTAAAGAAAAAATCCACTTCATCGTTAATCCGACCTACTACGGCAGGCATTCTAAACGTTAAAAAAGTGGAAGCCGATTCTTTCGAATTGAAATTCTCAACAAAATTTTCAGGGATGGAAATGTTCACTTCTTTGCCACCGCGCAGTACGGTATAGCTGGCATTTTCTGATAATAATAACTCTGGCTTGGTGAGGTCGCCAAAATTTTCGAATTCGCGGCCATTGATCTTTACAATTTGATCACCCGTTTTCAGTCCAATTTTTTCAGCTAGCTCATAGGCGTGAATACCCCCGTTGGCATTTACATATTCTTTCGGAAGTGATATGTCACCAATCACATAGGTAATTCCGATAAAGATCAGAATACCTACCACCACGTTCACGATAATGCCACCCATCATCACGATGAGGCGCTGCCAAGCTGGCTTAGAACGAAACTCCCAAGGTTCTGCCGGAGCTTTCATTTGTTCCTTGTCCATGCTCTCGTCTACCATGCCGGCTATTTTTACATAGCCACCCAACGGAAACCAGCCAAGGCCATATTCGGTATCACCTTTCTTGTACTTCAACAGCGAAAAGTTCAACACGTTTGCCATGGGAAAGAGGAAGTCAAAAAAGAGATAAAACTTTTCGACTTTAATATTGAATATGCGGGCAGCAAAAAAATGACCCCACTCGTGCACCACTATCAAAATTGAAAGGCTCAACAAAAGCTGAGCCGTCATGATCATACCCTCCATAAACTATTTTGTCAAAGTTGTTTTGTAATTTCTTTCGCCCTCGCCCGTGTTTCGCGGTTGGTTTCGATATAATCCTGCAAGCTTGGGTTGGTCACAAAACTGATTTTTTTCATGCATTGTTCCACCAACTCACTCATCTGCAAAAAACCTAGCCTATCGTTCAAAAACTCCTCTACTGCTACTTCGTTGGCGGCATTGAGCACACAAGGCATGTTACCACCTCGGTGCAAGGCCTCAAAAGCGAGTGCAAGATTACGAAAAGTTTCCGTATCAGGCTTTTCAAATGTAAGGCTTGGATACTTCGAAAAATCAAATCGTGGAAAGTCAGCGTTAAGTCTTTCGGGATATCCCAGTGCAAATTGAATGGGCAAACGCATATCGGGCAAGCCAAGTTGCGCTTTAATGGAACTATCTCTGAACTGCACGAGTGAGTGAATAATGGATTGAGGATGCACAATCACTTCAATTTGGTGCGCTTTCAACCCAAAAAGCCATTTGGCTTCAATTACTTCCAAACCCTTATTCATTAAACTGGCTGAATCAATGGTAACTTTTGCGCCCATCGTCCAGTTGGGATGCTTTAAAGCTTGTGATTTGGTTACCGACATTAGCTCTTCGCGCTTTTTTCCAAGGAAAGGGCCGCCCGAGGCAGTCAAAATTATTTTTTCGATCGGGTTATCAAATTCGCCTACCAAGCATTGAAAAATAGCGGAATGCTCAGAGTCAATCGGGTAGATGTTCACCCCCTTTTCATGTGCCAGGCGAGTAATGAGGTCTCCCGCCACTACCAATGTTTCTTTGTTCGCCAATGCAATGTTTTTACCGGCCTCAATCGCTTTGATGGTGGGCTGTAAACCCGAGTATCCAACCAAGGCGGTAAGCACAATGTCAATCACATCCATTTGCACCACAGAGGCAATGGCATTATCGCCTGCAAACACTTTGATATCCTGCGGCATCAAAGCGCCCTTTACCTGTTCGTAAAGTGTTTCATTGGCAATGACAACCCGATTGGGCTTGAATTGCCGTGCCTGCTCAATCAACAATTGCGCGTTGTTTTGCGCGGTCAATACTTCTACCTCAAATTTTTCAGGATGGGCGGCAACTACTTCTAGCGCCTGTGTGCCAATGGAGCCAGTGGACCCGAGGATGGCGATGTGTTTTTTAGATTTCAACGTTTATTGGGTCTTAAAGTCACAATTCAAAAATCAAAAATCACGAATCACAATTTTTTGCGTATTGTGGCCATTGTTTCATTACATGGAAATTTGTTTGGTGATTAGTGAGTCGTGAATATAGAATTTTGATTTTCGGTATCACCTGTTATTTTTCCTGCAACTTCTTCTTGTTCGTTTCCACTGATTTGACAAAAATCGAAATTAGTTCATTGCACTCTTTGATACACGCATCATTTTCAGAGACATAATCCAAGCCTGACAATATCCTTTAGCAATTTAATGTCTCCCTCAATTCTTTCAATACAACGCCCAATTTGTGGACAAAATCCTTCGGGGACTCAGACCCTTGAGCTTCTCCATAATTCAAAGCTGGGGACGTTGCTGAGCGCAGTAATTGGCCGCCCAAATGACTAGTTACCTTATCATCTGGTAACAACTTGATAAGTTTCACGACTTGAACTGAAAAAGTAATCAATCGATCTTCAAGTTCTTTGCTGGTCACGCGTTTGTACGTTGGTCAAAAATCTAAATTCACTATTCACAAATCAACAACTACAAATAATAAAACTAAATCTTAAACTTATCGAGTTCCCCTGCAATCTTTCGATCATTACTTAACCGCGGCACTTTGTTTTGCCCGCCCAATTTTCCTAAAGACTTCATGTATTCGATAAAAGCATTTTTCTGCAGAGATGTGATTTTTAGTTTCGTCAAGATATTGCCCGTGATTAAATCATCATAATAAACATTCAACTTGCGCAATTGTTCGTCCAACTCCAAGGCAAATGCTTGCATATTGTGGGGATGCTGTGCAAACTCAATCAACCATTCATGATGCGGCATTCCTTCGGGTGGCGAGACATATGGAGCTACGGTGAATTCTACCAAACCCACTTCTGGAAATTTTTGCATCGCAAACTTCATGGCCTTCTCTACTTCCTCACCGATTACATGTTCACCAAAGGCAGAAATAAAGTGTTTGATACGCCCGGTCACTACTACTCTATACGGATCTTTTGATACAAACTTGACGGTATCGCCAATCGAGTAGCCCCATAACCCCGCATTATTGTTTATGACAAGCGCATAGTTTTTTCCTAATTCAACTTCGCCAATAGACAAGCGCCTGGGCTTTTCATTAAAATATTCTTCCGCGGGCACAAACTCAAAAAAAATGCCCGAGTTCAACAACATTATTAATCCTTCGTGCCGCTGTGAATCTTGGTAGGCAATAAAGCCCTCAGAGGCCGGGTAGGTCTCAATCGAATCGATTTTTTTGCCAATTGTATCGAACAGCTTGGTGCGGTACGGTTCAAAGTTCACGCCCCCGTAAACAAACATCGAAAAGTTTGGGAACACATCTTTTATCTTTTTGCCCGTCTTTGCCACGATGCGATCAAAGTACATTTGCGCCCAGGGTGGTATACCACTGATGAGTGTCATGTTTTCATTGACGGTCTCTTCTATGATTTTGTCCAGCTTGGTTTCCCAGTCTTCAATACAGTTAGTCGCATAGGTGGGCTTTTGGTTAGATCGTAAGTACTGGGGCACGTGGTGGTTCACAATACCCGATAACCTACCTGTTTTAATCCCGGCTTTCTCACCTAACTCGGGGCTTCCTGACAAAAAAATCAAGCCACCATCCAAAAAACTGCCGTTGCCGGTTTCGTGCACATAGCTAAGTAAAGCATTGCGCGCACTATTGATGTGGTTCGGGACGGATTCTTTTGTAATTGGAATGTATTTGGTGCCCGAGGTAGTGCCTGACGTTTTTGCAAAGTATGCAGGTTTGCCGGGCCATAAAATGTTTTCTTCGCCATGTAGCACCCGTTCGATATATGGCTTCAACACTTCGTAGTCGCGAATGGGAACTTGCTTTTTGAATTCATCGTATGTTTTCACGTCTGTAAAACCATGATCTTTACCAAATGCAGTTTGTGCGCCACCTTGTATCAACGATTGAAAAACTTTTTTCTGATAGAAGTCTGGTTTTGATGACCACTCCAAGGTTTGTTTTTGGATGTAGGTTGCAAACGGTTTGGCAAGCAGTGAACGAATCCCCATAGTCAACAAAAGTATCAATACTTTACCAATGCAACTACCAGTTCTGCAAAAGCGCACACAACATTTTTTGCCAACACTCTTATTAGTTTTAACTATACAGTACCAAATATCCGGTGGAAGGGTGTTTGAAGAAATCAGGTAAGGTATAACGGATTGTAAGCTTACTTTTAGACTATGCCAATAAACATTCAACTACTAGTTCACCGTTATCCCGAATCCGGCAGCAATAATGTTTTGGGCACTCACCCGTGTGTAGTCGGTGTTCAGCGTAATCGGCCCAAACTTTAACCGGATGCCGGCAGTAGCGCGTACGCTGGCCGTGCTGTAGCTGTCGGTAAATGGATTATTCAGCGTAACTGGGCTTTTCAATTGCTCACCAGAGTCTGTGGTGTTTACCACATACGTTCCATTTATTTTAAAATCGGTATTTGCTCCGTTGTAGCCCACTGCGGCATATAAAGACAGTACTTTCATGTCCTTTCCAATTAATAGTTGTGCGGTGTAGCTGCTCGATTGCGCAATGCCCTCTTGTCCGCTGCCCGAATAAAATCCGCTGAGCGATGTAGTTGCTTTTGATTGCATATAGCCCGCAAAAAGTGAAAGCGAAAACGGCAGATCTTTCCACCCGGGAATATGCTGCTTGATATCGTGTACAATGCCCACGCCCCAGTTACCCAGTTCAGTATCTTTTATTTTGATAGCTGGTGTAAATCGCAGGCGCAACTCGGTTCCCTGAAAAATACCCAATCCCAGTTGCATGTTTGGTACTGCCAGCGAACCGATGGGAAGGTCTTTACCCGGCTCAGCACCATCAGCACCGCGAAATATAATTTGCGAATTGGATCCCGTAGTATATTGAAAACTAGGGAAAACGCCTTCTTTTCCATAGGCTGTTTGCAAGGGAGTAGTGCCGCCCAGATAACTAACTCCCGCCAGCACTGGCGCGGCAAAAGTTTCAGATTTACTTTGAACAGAAATAGTGCTAACCGTCACATTAAAATCAAAACCCCAGCGTTTGTGTACGCTGGCAGTTGTGTACCAACCATTGTTCGCCACTTGGCCATAATCTTCAGCAATAGGCTGTATGTAACCCGTGACTACGTTCTGTAAATTGGTTTCGCCACCCGAGGGTACAGCCGCCAGCGGGAAAAATTTAGCAATGTTTTTTTGAGCCTCGCAAGTAATGATACCAGCACAGACGCAGATGGATAAAAAAATTTTTTTCATGGGTGTTGGGTTTATGTCAACAAAATTAATGGTAAACATCGGCAAAGCAAATACCAAAATTGGATACGAATAAGTTCTGGAAAGTTGCCGTGAACGTAAGCTAATTCCTGGACGTGACATATTGAATCCTGCTGATAGATTGACAGGCTCAAGTAACACTACTGCCCTGAAGAATCGCGTGGCTGCCATGGCCCAATTTCTGTTGCATATCTGCCAACTTAGTCAAGGCGCTGCTATGGCAGCAAATCGCCAATGTGCACAATAAAGTGGCAACCTGCTTCATCAAAAATATTTGTTGATGTCAACTCACCGAAGTTTTTTGCAACTCACCGATAAATTTTGGCGTTTTTTACTTGAATGTTAACTTGCTGCGCAGACTTATCAACAACCCTATGAACTCGTTCAAAATTGTTATTCTAGGTTTTTTAGGTGGCCTTGCAGGCGCATATGCTTTTTTGACTTACCAAGCAGAAAAACAAAAGCGCGAAGAGACCAAAAACCAACAACAGGTAAACGATTATCAACCGTCAACCATTTACCGCCCAAATATTGTTGAACCTTCGTTTAACCCAACCGAGACAACTGACTTTCGCTATGCAGCCACCAAAGCTACGCCAAGCGTGGTGTTCATCAATAGTATCTCTCAAAGTGGCAGCTACTCATACTGGGATTTTCTGTTTGGCGGTGGCGGATCGCAGACACAAGTAAGCAGCGGATCGGGTGTGATTTTCTCAGCAGATGGCTACATTGTTACCAACAACCACGTAATAGAGTCTGCCGAAAAAATTGAAGTATTGTGGAATAAAAAATCATATGAAGCCGAACTGGTAGGAACTGACCCATCCACCGACCTCGCAGTATTAAAAATCAAAGAGACTGGCATACCCGCGGTTACACTGGGCAGTTCCAAGTCCTTGGCCGTGGGTGAATGGGTGATTGCGGTTGGCAATCCTTTGTCGCTCTCATCTACGGTAACAGTCGGCATTGTTAGTGCCAAGGGCAGACGTATCAATATTGTGGATGACAAATTTCCAATTGAGTCTTTTATTCAAACCGATGCAGCCATTAATCCCGGCAACAGCGGTGGGGCACTCGTGAACAAAAATGGTGAACTCATCGGTATAAATACGGCCATTGTTTCGCGCACCGGCTCTTACACCGGTTATGCCTTCGCGGTGCCAATTGACATTGCCAAAAAGGTGGTTGAAGATTTGATCAAATACGGTACTGCACAAAAGGCAATTTTTGGTGGTGAAATTGTGGAGTACGACTATCAGAACGCTCAGAAATTTGGCATGCCCACCAATGTAAAGGAGTTTAAAGGCGTGTTGCTGGGCGAAGTATCGCGCGGAAGTGCTGCCGACAAAGCAAATTTAAGGGAAGGAGATGTCATTACTAAAATCAATGATGTTGAAGTTAACAGTAAGAGTGCTTTCGAAGAGGAGTTAAGCTACCGCTATCCGGGCGATAAAGTTAACATTTCGTTTGTGCGCGAGGGTAAGACTACCACTGTTGCCGTTAACCTACTCAACAAAAACGGAGATACTGGCATTGTTAAGAGACGCATTTTTAGCGATGCTAATTTGGGAGCCAACTTAGAGGCAGTTGACTATGGCGTAAAGGTGACCAAAGTGAAGGGTGGGCTGTTTAAGCAAATAGGGCTTTCAGAAAATTATACGATCGTGTTGATCAACCGTCAACGTGTAAAAGACCCGCAAGAAGTAATTGAGTTTTTCAACAAGTATAAAGGAAGGGTGCTGCTTCAAGGTCTCAATAGCTCCAAGCAAGAGATACCCCTGCAATTTTATTTGAGATAACCATGGTAGGGTCTTTCACCAAAATCCCTTTACGGTTAAAGGAGTTCTAACGCAAAAGATTGAAAATATTAAGAAGTTTTTTCTATGCCTGACGGTATCACAATTTGCACCTTCGCCACATGAATTTGATTTTATTTGATCACCCCACCATCCGACAAAACCTGTTGCCTTTCACGTTCACTCGGCCAGCGGCAACTATCCGTACAGGTATTTTAACAATTGCGGAAAAATGGGAGAAACGGTTGGATTTGAAGGCATCTTTTGCAACGCAAGCCTACCTGTCAAAAAAATATCCTATTAGCCACACAGCCGATAATCTTTGGATAAATGGAGCTCTTTGTCCTGATGATGAGTTGGTGCGCACCATTCAACAATTAAAGATCGGAGACGCCATCAGCAAGAACAGCATTATAATGGCCGTGCGCACCCCCGAGAACGAAGTGCCAGAAGTAATGACGGGAAGGGTGAAAGAATACGAACAACCGATCACGCTCATTGATCAAATTTGGAAGATCTTCCAGTACAACGGTGCGCAGTTGCGTTTGGATTTTGAATTGATTACAGAAGGAAGGAAATCAGAGCCGATTACAGACCCCCACACACGCATCTACAACGCACAAAATATTTTTATTGAACCGGGTGTAAAAATTTGGTCTGCCATTTTAAATGCCGAAAACGGCCCCATCTATTTGGGTAAAGATTCGCAAATACAAGAAGGAGCAACGATACGCGGTCCGTTTGCGCTGGGCGAAGGATCGGTGGTAAATATGGGCGGAAAAATGCGTGGCGATGTATCTATTGGTCCAGGCTGCAAAGTGGGTGGGGAATTGAGTACTTCCGTTTTTTTTGCTCATAGCAACAAAGGCCATGATGGCTTCTTGGGTTGTTCGGTGATAGGCGAATGGTGCAACTTCGGGGCAGACAGCAATACCTCTAACCTGAAGAACAACTATGAGAATGTCAAATTATGGAGCTATGCTAAGAATGGTTTTGTCGATACCGGTTTAATGTTTTGCGGGTTGATGATGGCTGACCATAGTAAGTGTGGCATCAACACCATGTTCAACACCGGCACTGTGACGGGCGTAAGCGCGAATATTTTTGGTGATGGCTTCCCTCGCAACATCATACCATCATTTGCTTGGGGCGGTGCCGCGGGATTTACCACCTACCAATTTGAAAAAGCCATGCGCACAGCAATGAAAGCAATGGAACGAAGAAATGTACTACTCACCGAAGTGGATAAAGAAATCTATCAAAAAGTATTCGAGATGACGGCCGGAGAGCGGGGATGGGAGAAAAAATCAAACTGACGTAGAACCTTACGTAAAAGTGAAGGACAAAAATAATTTATGAATTTTGCTTCCGTCCCAGGTTTGCACGACATCAAAGATACGCTGATCAACGCAGCGCAGGCTAACCACATCGCACATGCACAACTTTTTGCGGGCAAAGCGGGGGCATTGAACTTGCCTTTGGCATTGGCGTATGCTACCTTTTTGCATTGTCAAAACAAACAAAACGAAGATGCTTGCGGCACCTGCCCGGCATGTAGCAAGAGTTTGAAATTCATTCACCCCGATACCAGTTTTGTTTTTCCACTCGGCAACCTAAAAAATGACAAAGATGAAGACCGATTCAAAGCTGACATTCTAAAGAGTTGGAGGAGTTTTTTGCTGGAACAACCTTTTGGCGACCTCAGTGATTGGATTTTATTTTATGGTGGTGAAGACAAACAGGCACTCATATCGAGAGAAGAGAGTCGCGAAATAATCAAAACACTTTCGCTGAAGCCATTTGAGAGCCCGTTTAAGATTATGATTATTTGGCAACCCGAGTTGATGCACCCCTCGGCTGCCAACGGCATTTTAAAAATCCTGGAGGAGCCGCCTGCCAACACTTTTTTTATTCTTGTTTCAAATGCCATCGAACGGCTGTTGCCGACCATCATCTCTCGTACACAGTTGGTGCGGGTGCCTATGCTTGATGATGGTGAACTAGAGCAGTACCTCACCGAAAAGGGGCTTGGTGATGTCAGCCGAAGAGGTGAAGTAGTGCGTATGTCTGAGGGTAATTTGAATTTTGCGTTGAAGGGGATAGAGACAGAAGAAGACCTTTATCAAGACAGGTTTGTGGGTTGGATGCGAAGTTGCCACAAGAAAGATTTTGCATCGCTTGTTTCCATGGCCGAGGAATTTCATGAAATGGACAAACTAGGCCAACGAAATTTCTTTCAGTACAGCAATGGATTGATGCGTGAAACGCTATTGTACGCAGTCGGGGCAAGGTCTATCAGCAGGGCCAAAGGAGCAGAGGCAGACTTTCTACAAAATTTTGGCAAGGTAATGTCGGTAGAGAAGGTGGAAAAAGCCAGCAACTTGTTGAACGATGCCGGCTATTACTTGGAGCGTAACGGAAGTGCAAAAATGATTTTTTTGGATTTGTCTTTACAGCTCTCTCAAGTTATTAAAGGATAGTTCTGCAGTGTTAGTTTTCTTTATTTTTGCACGCTTAATTCAATAGTTTATGAACAAGTCTTTTTCAGTGGCATTGCTTATTGGTCTCAGTTTGGTCTCAAGTTGTGCACAAAAGTCAAGTAAAAATGATTACGTGGTCACCATCAAAACATCGTATGGCGACATGGTGGCGATTTTGTATGACGAAACACCGAAGCACAAAGCAAATTTCATTAAGCTGGCGAAAGAACACTATTTTGATAGTTTGCTATTCCATCGGGTAATTGCTGGTTTTATGATTCAAGGTGGAGACCCTGATTCGAAGAGGGCAGTACCGGGTCAGCCCCTTGGGCAGGGAGGTCCTGGCTATACCGTAGATGCTGAGTTCAATCCAACGTATTTCCATGAGAAAGGTGCATTGTCTGCCGCACGGTTGGGCGATCAACAAAATCCCACCAAAGCCTCAAGCGGTAGTCAATTTTATATTGTTCAAGGAACCATTGTACCTCAATCCGACATTGAAGACCTGAAAATTGATCAAATGAAATTCAACACGGCCTTTCGCCAAGTGATGATGAATGCCAGCAACAAGCCATTGATTGACTCCCTCAATCAAGTTTATATGTCAGGCGATATGCTTGCGTATAAGAAAATGTTGTTTGGTCTGGTACCACGCATTGAAAAACAAACCGGAATGACAGTGACGAAATATGTTTCGCCAGAGAAAATCAAAGCCTACACAACGGTAGGAGGGGCACCTCATTTGGACGGTGACTATACCGTTTTCGGTAAAGTGATTAAGGGCTTAGAGGTAATCGACAAAATCGCTGCTGCTCCAACTGCCGCTGAGCGACCAACAAGTGACATAAGGATGTTTGTGACGGTAGAAGAAATGTCGAAAAGCAAGATTACCAAGTTGTATGGTTACGTCTTTCCTGTAGAAATTAAGAAATGAGGATATTAGTCACAGGTGCCAACGGACTGTTGGGTCAAAAATTGGTGGAGCTGATTTTGACAACTGATGATTACCTCATCGCCACAGCAAAATCCAAGCTTGTGTTGCCTTTGCCAAAAGGCGAATTTCACGCGATAGACATCACCCTCCGAGATCAAGTGGTAGACGTCATTACGAAAGCCCAGCCGGATGTAGTGATCAATACCGCTGCCATGACAAACGTTGACCAATGCGAATTAGAAAAAGAGAAGTGTTGGTTGAATAAC
Source organism: Cytophagales bacterium (assembly GCA_046094265.1). Taxonomy (GTDB): domain Bacteria; phylum Bacteroidota; class Bacteroidia; order Cytophagales; family Cyclobacteriaceae; genus ELB16-189. Next base: position 1,288 of record JBJTHA010000211.1, on the reverse strand, counting down.
GTAACTGCTGTGGAGTATCTGGTGGAAGCATGTCAGAAAGCCAAATGCAGATTGATTCACCTTTCAACCGATTTTATTTTTGACGGAACCTATGGCCCGTTAGACGAAGAAGCGATTCCCAATCCGGTAAGTTATTACGGAGAAAGCAAGTGGGCGGCAGAAAAAATAGTACAAGAGAGTGGGCTTGAATGGGCCGTTGCGCGCACCGTGTTGGTGTATGGCGTTACCAAGGACATGAGCCGCTCAAACATTGTGCTGTGGGTAAAGAAAAGTTTGGAAGAAGGAAAGACCATTAACGTGGTAAATGATCAATGGCGCACCCCCACGTTAGCAGAAGATTTGGCAATAGGTTGCTACCTGATGGCTACTAAAAATGCAATTGGCATTTATAACATATCGGGTGATGAAATGATGACTCCCTATGATATTGCGATGGCTACTGCCGAGTTTTTTGGGCTTGATAAGTCATTGATCAACCAAACCGATTCAAGCAGGTTTAAGCAGGCAGCCAAACGCCCACCCAAGACTGGGTTCTTGATTAATAAGGCAAAACAAAACTTGGGTTTCAAACCATCTAGTTTCCTTGCCGGTCTTGCACGCCTCTGAATTTTCCAATCTATAAAAGTGTGTGTTTAAACACGTAAAAGCGATTTTTTACCTCAAAAAAGTTTGCTGATTAAAATAATTTGAACTTTTTTTAACAAAATTTTAATATTTCGTTTGGTAGTAATACTACATTTACTAGGTTTGAGGTTCCTAAATAAACATTTAAAACAATAATCTATGAGAGAACGTCTACTTTTTAAAGTTTTCGCTCTTCTGTTCGTCTGCTGCTCAACAGCTTTCGCTCAGGAGAGGACGATCTCTGGACGAGTCACATCCGCAGAGGATGGGTCTTCGTTGCCAGGGGTTAACGTTGTTGTGAAAGGCACAACAAATGGAACTGTAACGGATGCAGAGGGAAATTATTCACTTTCAGTCCCTTCCTCTAATGCCAGTTTAGTCTTTTCGTTTATCGGATTGAAAACGTCAGAAGTGTTAATTGGTGAACGTTCTGTTGTCGATGTACAGCTCGGCTTGGACGTCACCCAACTATCTGAGATTGTTGTAACGGGTACCGGTGTAGCTACAGAAAAAAGAAAATTGGCCATCGCAGTGGAGTCGGTTGGCGCAAAGGATTTGCCTTTGGCTCCAACAGCCTCAATTGACCAAGCGTTGGTCGGAAAAATTGCCGGTGCACAGATTTCAAGTACGGATGGTACTCCTGGGGCTAGAATTAACATATTGT
>JBJTHA010000210.1:0-3856 GCA_046094265.1 Cytophagales bacterium | reverse complement strand
ATAAAGGTGTGTTTTGTTGAGTCAAAAGTAAAATACAGCCGTGGGCAAGCTAATGATGCGAGTCAAAGAAAAGTATGACTTTTGTCAGCGTTTGGTAACGAAAAAAAAGAAAGTAAAACTTTCGTACTCAGAATGAGTACTTCGAAAATGCGTGTAAGAGCTAGGCCACAATCAAATCAGCTTGGCGCGCGAGCTTCTTGGCGTCAAGCACGCGTATTTTTTTACCCTCGAAGGCGATGATGTTTTCTGATTTCATTTCGGAGAGCAACCGTATTATCGTTTCACTGGCGGTACCTACAATGCTGGCCAAATCTTCACGCGAAAGGGCAATGTCGATGAGCTCGCTCTTTTCACCTTCCATACCATAGGTTTCCTTTAGCATTAATAGACTGCCCGCCAAACGTTCGCGCACCGATTTATGTGCTATTTCAGACATCCGCTCTTCCATAATGCCCATCTCTTTGCAAACTTCTTTCACCACCTTGCGCATAAAGACCGGATTCTTTTGCAACACTTCAAAAAAGTCTTCGCGGGGTATGAAACAGATCTTGGCATCCTCCAAGACGGTAGCTGTGGCACCATAAAATTCCTCGCTCAACAATGCTCGATAGCCCAAGAAATCGCCCGGTTTGGCGATGTACAGAATAAATTCCTTGCCCTGCACATCGTTCTTTACCACCTTCACCTTGCCACCGTTCATACAAAATAGGCCCGTGGGCCGGGTACCTTCATAAAAGATGTTTTGCCCCTTTTTGTATAGCACACAGGTTTTGTGGTTGTTGATTTTGTTTAGGTCTTCGGGTTGAAGGCCGTTGAATAACGAGTCTTTCAAATGATCGCAAAGAGCGCAAGCAACAGAGAATTCAACTTTAGCCATTTTCCAGTTTCTGGTTTAATAAACGTTACAACAATAGTTTGTTTTGAGTGAAAAATCCAAACTGCCGGACTATTTTCCCAGCACGCTTTAAGTTAAATCAAAGTTAATCAACGAACGCCAAGCAAGCAAAAGGCTGACGACCGTCAAAATTCCACCCATGGCCATTGGCGCACCGGGGAAATAAGCCGGAGCCGCGGGCCCGGTGAAATAGGCAAATATCTGCGACATTAATACCGGCCCGATAATGGACGTTATACTCATCAGACTTGTAAGCGCTCCTTGCAACTCGCCTTGTTCATTGGCAGGCACTCGCGATGAAATGATTCCTTGCAATGCTGGGCCAGCCAAGCCTCCCATGCAATACGGGATTAAAAACACAAACATCATCCACCCTTGGGTAGCCGCAGCAAATAAAAAGTAGCCTAAACTGTACAGCATCAACCCGATATACAATGATTTTTTCTGGCCCCACTTGGGCAATACAACGCGTATGAGTCCACCCTGCACGCCTGCCACCAAAATGCCTACCGTTGCCAGCGAAAGTCCAATCATTTTTTCAGACCAATGAAATTTTTCGATGGTGTAGTACGACCAGTTGCCTTGCACCGCGTGCGCGGCAATGTAAATCAAAATCAATGAGGTCACCAATCCAATAATCACTGGGTACCGTTTCAAATTCAACAATGAACCCACGGGATTAGCACGCTTCCAATCAAATCCCCTGCGGTTTTCTTGCTTTAACGATTCTGGCAGAATGAAAAAACCGTATAGGCAGTTGAGTAAACTCAAACTTGCCGCAAACAAAAAAGGAACACGCGCCCCATATGAACCCAACAACCCTCCAATAGCGGGCCCAATGATAAAGCCCAAACCAAAGGCAGCACCCACCATGCCGAAATTCTGCGCGCGGTTTTCTGCGTTACTGATATCAGCTATATAAGCTGATGCTGTGGTAAAACTGGCGCCCATAGCGCCAGCAATAATCCGACCGATAAACAGCCATGAATAATTGGGTGCAAATGCCAACAACACATAGTCTAAGCCGAACCCGAGCAACGAGGCCAGCAACACGGGGCGCCTTCCATACTTATCGCTAAGGCCGCCCATGATGGGTGCAAACAAAAACTGCATCACCGCAAAAGCAAATAACAGATATCCACCAAGTTTTGAAGCCTCGCTAATGGTAACGTGTGCCAATTCTGAAATAAGGTTTGGCATCACGGGTATGATGATTCCAAAGCCAATGGTGTCAATCAACAGTGTTACGAAAATGAATCCAATGGCTGGCTTTTTAGACATAGGTTAGGATTAATCAGATAAAAATACGGAAATGACCGATTTTGGTTCTTACCGGACATCAAAAAACTTTTGCTTGGTTGCAACGGCAAGGTTAAAAAATACGTCTCAAGTGATGCAACCATTTCTGAATCGCTAAGTCTTTCACCCAAAACCAACCCATATGCAAAAGATATTGATAGCCCTGTTGTTTGTTGCTACCAGCACAATCGCACAAAACCGCGAAACGAGGAACGTGAGCACCTTTACCCGAATTGCCTTCCGGATTCCCGGCAAGTTGATTTTAAGACAAGGGTCTCCGCAAAAAGTTGAATTAGAGGGCGACCGCGAACTATTATCAAAAATTGAGACAGATGTTGATGGCGACAAGTTGAGCGTTGGCCGCGAAAACCGTTGGATGGATTGGAACTGGAGCAAAGAAGATCGGGTAAATGTGTATATCACCATGGCCAACATAGAAGGCTTAAGTGTTTCCGGTTCTGGCGATCTGGTGGGCGAAGGCAAGTTTAGTACCGGAGACCTGAAACTTTCGGTGAGCGGTTCCGGCACTTTACAAATTGAAGTTGCCGCAACAGGCGACATTGAAGCCAACGTATCCGGCTCGGGCCGTTTGCAAGTTGGTGGAACTTGCAAGGGTTTTGAAAGTGATGTGAGTGGCTCAGGCAGAGTGATTGTAAATGCGAAAATGAACGGTGTGGCAGACGTGGGCATTTCCGGGTCGGGCAAAATTGAAGCGAGCGGCACAGCACAGGCAATCAAAGCAACCATCAGCGGATCAGGCCGCGTATATGCCTCAAACTTTGAAGTAGACAAATGCACAGTGCGTATCTCTGGCTCGGGCGATGTAGAAATCAATGTGAAAAGTGAACTTGACGCCAACATTTCGGGCAGCGGCACAGTGAGTTACAAAGGCAACCCTAATCATGTGAATGGACATTCATCAGGCAGTGGCAAGGTGAGGAAGATGTAGGAGCCAATGTCAGATTCCAAACTCAAGATTAAAGATTTATTAAATACTGCTTAGTGCCTGTGAACCTTGGTGGTGGAAAAAAATAAAACCGCTAATGCGCAGAGGCATTAAGTAGTCATTTTGATTTTCTACCTTCGCAGACAACAAGTTATTGTTTGCATGGACCAAATACACATGAACTTTGATGTCGATTATGAAATCGGTATTCGCTTATTGATCTCATTTTTTTTAGGGGCAGCTATTGGCCTTGAACGGGAGTACAACAGCAAAGCAGCCGGCTTGCGCACCATGATCATGATTTGTTTGGGCTCCACTATCTTCACAGAAGTATCCATCATGATAGGTGGGTCTACACCCGATCGCATCGCATCCAACATTGTGACAGGCGTTGGTTTCTTGGGCGCGGGAGTCATCTTCAAAGATGGCTTGAGCGTAACCGGCATTACCACTGCTACTACCATTTGGATATGTGCGGCTTTGGGCATGGCAGTAGGATCCGGGGAATATTTTATTGCGGTGGTGAGTACAGGTGTCATCATCATTGTGTTGAGTATATTCAACAAATTGCAAAGGATAGTTGAAAGAATCCACCAAACCCGCACTTACAAAATTTGCTTTGCTGAGATCAACGACCAAAAAACACAAGTGGAAATGGAGACACGCCCGTTGCGCTTTTATCGCAAGCGCAGCATTAAAGAAAACGGGAAATACAC
>JBJTHA010000209.1:0-8023 GCA_046094265.1 Cytophagales bacterium | reverse complement strand
GCTATTCTACCCTTGAACTACACCCGTTTTTGAAGTTCTTTTTTATAGCTCCAAACTTTTGAATATTTCCCCACCCTAAATTCAAAAGGACTGCAAAGGTAGTGTAATCGGACATAAAAAAAAAGATTCTAAGAAAAATATTGGAAACGTCTTTCCGTTGGATATCAGCTATTTAGGCCTTTTGGGTAATGGTGCGAAGAGAATCCCAAATTTGATGTTGATCGAGGCTATATCCTTCCAACCTTCTAACGAATTTGGAGAAACATCGTAACTGACCCCGTAACCAATAGATGGCTCAAAATAAAACCGGTTGCCCACCATCCTACGAAACCCCCAATGAGGCACCAAGGAGATCGAGGGGCTTGCAGCAACATTACCGATTGAAATGCTAGATGTGTAAACGACAGCCAAACTGAAAAAATTGGCAGCGTTGGCATTGACATTTTTATTGCGGGTACTTCTTCGAATCAAATTGTAATACAGACGAGGCTCAGCCATTGCTTGTAGCGGTAAATCCACCCGCCAGCCATCTTGCACTAATCCACCGAAGCCAACGCTTCCTTGCAAAAAACCCAACTCAAAATTAATCGTAAATGTTTTTGCAATTGCATATTCTTTTGATGGGCTTAGCCCCGTTAGGCCAGCTTTGATACTCGTTGTGTGGGTGACCCGTTCTTTTTGTTGCGCCTGGGTAATTGAACTAAATAGTGACAACAAAAAGACGCAGACACAGCCGAGATAAAATTTATTGAGAAAAAGTGACATAAAATAAAATATTATTTACCTAACCGATACCGAACCGCGACCCCATGTAACCAACCTGTGGGGGTAGAAGAAACAAAATTGGCGGTGGGCTGAGCGTTATTATCAAATAGTTGCAACTGCCTAGTGTTGGAAAATCCATGCAAGTAACGGGCTTGTAGGGCGAATGTCAACCCTTTTGCATTTATGGCTAATTCTGCACCCAACTCCGCGCCCACCACTAAATTATTGACTTTTTGATGGTCTGAAGCCAAGCTACCATCAGGAAAATAAGAACTGGCGGTTGTTATCAAAATCGGTAAATGTACCCCCATCCCAGCGCTCGGCAAAAACTCCAAATTTTGTGATTGCCCCTTTTTAAAAATACAAAAGCCCCGCTTGTAGCGAAGCGGTAGATACCAGCGCCTTTCATTAACAGTGGCACCTGCTAATGGAAAATCAGTCTGATAGCCCAATGAGCTGGGAAGCGGGGTTATTCCGGTTTCAAAAATGTGGTTGCTTTTTCGATAGCCTGCCAAAAGCCCAACTGAATTATTTTCTTTACCCGCACGCGAAACATTGGGATCCGAATTGGCATTTAAAAAAATAAAATATTCCGCGCCTAAATAAAAATTCCTACCAACCGTCAGCGAATTTGGCGTGGGTATGTTCGTGCCGCCAGGCAAGTACCAACGCAAGCCGAGCGAAAAACTCTGTCCACCACCATCTGAATAGCGGTAGCCATCTAGCGGCATACCGTTGGAAACGCCCGTGTAGTGAGTAGTCATCATTTTCTGCCCAACGCCAAAATACCAAGTATAACTCGCAGTTAAAAACACGTCTTTGTAAAGCGGAAATTCCGCTTCAAGCCCAGCTTGTAAAAGAAATTGAGGTGCCTCGGTGTGACTATTGGTTTTCAGAATTACTTCGTTGGTTGTGAAATCTAAATAACTGCCGTTAAATGAGCCAACTTGGCTTTTATTAAATTGAAATACGCACCCAGCAAAGGCCATCAAACTAAAAGGCGATTTAGATCTGTAAGCTAACACAGAAAGGGGCATCGAAAAAAAATTGTATTTGTACCGAGCACCAATGTTAATGGCGTTTCCTTCGGACGCACCTCCGATAACCGGAGACTCTAAAAAGTCCCGAAAAAACACGTAGTCCTGTTCGGAATATGAGACCTCAAAGAATTGCTTTTTTTTGAATTGATAACCTACATGATAGCCTGAGTTGGTAACCCATCTATCGCTCAACGCTGATCTTGAAGTAAAAATAGGGGGATAGTTTTTGTACGAGAGATTGTACCGGTAAAAGGTTAACTTAAAATAATCAAGTTCGCTCGTTCCGATATAAAACTTTTGAGCCTCAGTTGTTATGGCGAACAAACAAAGGAAGCAAGATTGTAAACAAACTATCTTTGAGATAAAAGTAGAGGGATCGATCCTCCCTCTACATTTATTCAGGAATTTAGTTACGGGCATACCAGTGAAGTGTACGGCAATAACGGATTATCATAGAATTGATTTGAACAGGTTAATGTTGTTCCAGCAAAAGTTGTGGAGTGACATGACCACCCTGAAAAATCAAACCTCGCCACATTCCAACCTCCCAAAGAGCCAAGTGAAAAGTTATTTAATGGCGAATTCTCTCGTGATATTGATTCTGTGAATCTGCGAGCAACCGCTCCATTAAAGCTTACATAAATATCAAAATTCATAGCGAGCCTAGTTGCTGGTTGAGGATTATCCGATGTAGTGCTGCACCAAAACCAATTGCATCGTCTTATTCTTCTTATTACTTTCGTTTCAATGGCTCCTGAAGAGTAAAAAAATGCCCAGGTACTGTAAAGCTTCCCTTCCATTTTTGTATCTGGCGCATACCCTAGGCTGCACATAGCGTCTCTTCTAGCTTCTTTTCTTCCACCTGTTTGGTTCTCACCAGATGCAAGACTAATAACTTTTACCAACGTTTTGTAAACTTTCAGTCGTCCAAAATCAACGGGCACAATATCTGCAGGTTTTTGAGCAGTACCTTGTTTCAATGCCTTGTAATAATCAATAATAAGCGCAGTGTCTGCAAGGTGAAAACGGAATGTATAGTCGTTTTGAACCCTGTAAACTGAATCTTCACCAAATTGAATTTCTTGCTTTTCGTTTATTAAAGAAGCTAATTGCGGGTCTGTTATTGCCGAAAGTCGAATAGAATCTTCCTCAGCGGTGAGATATTGGCTAATTTGATCAGGGAACCCGAGTCTAGCCTGTGATTGGATTTTTGGACTCACTTCACGTTTTTCTAAATTTAAATGCTCTCTGTGCGAAACAAACCCGTGTTGTTTAGTTACCCGATTGATTTTTTCAATATCGAGCTGGTCATTTGTTTTATTCGCATTGAGGAAATTTGTGAACGATTGATAGTTATTAAACTTAAGCCTACCATCAGACAAACTGAAGCCATCTTTCTCAAATGGCTGCAAATTGTCAGTGCACCCAATCGCTACGCACATCAGGAAAACAATCATCAGCTTACCGGAGGGGGGGGAGATAATGTTTCATATATTTTTGTTTATGTGTTTTAATTTCACAAAAATGAGTAATACTTTCGAGATGGACAAGAAAATTTTAAAAGAATCCGACTTTTAGCCTATCCAAAAAAACCAGCCCGGTATCGTTTCAACGCTTCTTGCGGATGTTGATGAAGTTCTTTTCTTTAGTTCGATTGATTTTAACAGCCTGAGCGAGGTAGTACTTCACCTTGTTTACCGGTAGGGCATCCACTGAAGTGAAATAAATCTTTTTGATCTGCTGTGTATCGTGGCTAAAGAGGTTGTATTTGTCGGTGATGGAATTTCCTTCAACTAAACCCAGCACCACTTTTTGTGTTTTCTTTTCAAAGTTAAGGTAGCACAATAAGCCGTTTTTTGAATAGAATGGGATACCCCATTTGATTTGTTCTTCAACATCCGATACCATTTCGAAAATAATCTCGCGCAGTACTTCCAGCGTTAGTTTTACCGGTTCAGGTTTATCTAAAAGGTAGTTATCAACGGCAGGCGAGTGCATCAATTTGCTTTTTCGCCAATAAAGTTAACGACATAAAGTTTTTATTTTACACGTCTGGCAGCCGCGTCTTCGTAGAAGAAATCGTCAAACTTTTTGTGGGATAAGTTGGACTTGTCTTTCAATATGCTGATCACCATCCAAATGGTGAACGCGGATGTAGCTAAAAACAATAAAAAAATCACGGCGAAAGAAATCGGTAATGCGGTCAGCACCGTATAAATCAAAAGAAGTCCCGTGCTGATGCCAATAAGGTATTCTGTTTTTTTGCTCATGCGATTTTAACAATAGCCGATGCAAAAAGTTTTGACCGAAAGGACTTTTGTAATTGTGGTTAGTCGCGTACTTTATAAAAACGAACACCAAATAGTAGTATCACCACATAGCAAATAATCGGCAGCAGATAGGCGTTGGCCACACCATACTTGTCTGCCACCCAGCCCATGATGGGCGGGAATACCGCGCCACCCACCACGCCCATCACAATGATAGATGCGGCTTTTTCTTTGAGGTCGCCCAAGTTGCGCAAGCCCAAACCAAAGATAGTGGGGAACATAATGGAGAATGTAAACTGCAGGCTGATGAGGCAAGCAAAAGAGAACCATCCCCAATGCTGCGAAATGCCAAGACAGAAACAAATGCTACCAAAAGCGAAAATAGCCAACAACTTGTTGGGTGGTATAAAGTTCATCAGGTAAGTGCCTACCATTCGGCCAAACAGCATCATCGCCATGCTTACACTAAAATAATAGGCTGCTGCTTCATCGCTCATCCCCGGCATGTGCTTCACCGCGTAATTAATAAAGTATGCCCACGTGCCGCCTTGTGCTGCCACATTAAAAAACTGGGCAATCGCTGCCCATCTAAAATGTTTGATTTTGAAAAGGTCTTTGAAGCCACGTGTGCTCGAGTTGATGGGTATTTGAACGCTGGGCACTTTTACAAACCAAAATGCCACGCCAATCGACAGTACGACTAAGCCAATTGCGGCATACAATAACTTTACTGAAAGCAAATCTTGCTGCGTTTCGCCCGTCAGGGCAACCCTTAAAATGAAGAAGCCGCCCAAGGTGGGCCCAATAATGGTACCCACTGCATTGAAAGTCTGTGAAAGGTTGATGCGTTGCTCTGAACGATCTTCATCTCCCAGCGCTGCACTGAATGGATGAGCAACTGCCTCTAGTGTTGCCAGGCCACATGCTAAAACAAAAAGCGCTATCCTAAAAAATGTAAACGATTCGGCACTTGCAGCCGGAATGAAGAGAAATGCTCCGGCTGCATAAAGAAGCAAACCAACGAGCACGCCATTTTTGTATCCGTACTTTTTCATTAGCCACCCGGCAGGCAAGCCCATTACAGCATAGGCACCAAACAGCGAAAACTGCACCAACCCCGACTGTGCGAGTGACACGTGCAACACTTTTTGAAAATGCCGATTGAGCACATCGCCCATAGACAGCGCAATGCCCCAAAGCATAAAAAGGCTGGTGACAAAAATGTAAGTGGTGAGGTACTGCTTACGTACCAACGGAGTTTTTTCCATTCGATCAAGAAGGTTATTTGTCGGGCATTAAGGCGGCTAAGATAATGTAAGCTAAAAGGCCGCTCCCAAACATCAGAAACGCGCCAATGAAAATCACCCGCATAATAGTGGGGTCAATGTCAAAATAGTTCGCGAGGCCACTGCATACGCCAAATATCTTTTTGTCTCCCTTTGTTAATTTCTTTGCCATGCTTGTTGATTCTTTTTTATAAAACTAGTGTTTTCTTACAACACGAAAGTATTTTTTTATTTTTTCAGTATGCGCCATGCAGATGGATAAAGATTATTGATGCGGTTGCCGAGCAGGTTCATCCAACCCAGCGGCACCTGCTGGTAGGTTGCCAACGCAAATCCTTTCAGGCCTTCACCTACCTGAATGGGCTCTTTTTTCAAGAACGCAATGGCCTCTTCTAATGATAATTCGATGGATACAAAGTTGGCCTGATTTAAATTTACTGACAAAGCCCACGCATGTTCGGGCACAAACTTATTTTGTTTTTGTGTGGCGATGGCAGAGCCGCGCAGCGTGGTGTTGAGGCATTGCGTTAAGATATTGATTTCTTGGTGGTAGGGGTGCGGTATTCTGATGACCATCTCGCCCAATTGAAGTAACTCATGATGGCTGTTCATCATCCAAGGTGCCAAACTTTCTACCGTTTTTTTATTGGCCAAAGGCAGTACATCTTTCAACCGAAAGCTTTTTTGAGGCTGAGCTTGTTTTTTTTGTGTCACGGAAAGGAAAAACCCTTCTCCCGTTAAGCGGTGCGGGTAACAACGGTATCCAATCACATTTAAATTTTCCACCTCCTGCACACCCCAACTGGCTGCTAGCTGCAGTCTCTTAAACTCAACCTCATTTTGTTGGGCGAGCCAATGCAAGTTCTGTTCGTTTTCAATTTCGTTGTACGTGCAAGTGCTGTAAATCAAAATTCCATTTTCCTTTAGCGCAGGCCACGCGTCTGCCAAAATACGTTGTTGCCTTTGTGCGCAATGCCTTACATGTTCGTCTGACCACTCGCTTACCGCTTGTGCATCTTTTCGAAACATGCCTTCGCCAGAGCAAGGCGCGTCCACTACAATCAAATCAAAAAATCCTGCCAGTTGCTCAAAATCAGCAGGGTCGTTATTAGTGACTACCGAATTTCCATAGCCCCACTTGGTGATGTTTTCAGATAATATGGCTGCCCGCGCTCGAATCACTTCGTTGCTGACAAGTAGCGATTGATTGCTAATCAGACTTAATAAATGGGTCGATTTGCCGCCTGGCGCAGCACATAAATCTAGCGCCATGATTGGCTTTGCCAAATCGATAGATTGCTTCACCGCCTGCTCCAACAGCATAGAACTGGCTTCTTGCACGTAGTAGCACCCGGCATGAAACAGCGGATCGAGCGTGAAACTTGGCCGCGAGGCAAGATAATAACCGTATTCACTCCAAGGCACTCGCGTTCCCTCGGGGTTTTTCCATTTTCTCGAATTTGCCCTTATGCTAATGGGCGAGGGTATCGCCAATGAATCAAAAAAAGCGTTGCTCTCGGGGCCAAGTTGATTGTTAATCGAATCTTTGAAGGCTTGAGGCAGCTGCATGGCGAGGGATTAAAATAGTCCAATTAAACCTGAATTTCAAATATAGTGATGCAATCAGATTTTCGAATCATCAATTGCGAACTAACCAATCGGGTCATAAATATCACCCGAAATGACTGAGGGAAAAGTGCATCCGCCAGACTTAGCATCAACCGCCCGTCAGATTAGCTCTTGATACCTACTACCAAATTTTTGCGATGGACTGGGCTTCAATAAAAACAAGATCGAAGAGGTGCCATCACTCATACCGGCAATGACGACATACTACGGGTGCTACGCTCATTGAAAGCCCGACCCGATGATGAAAAAGAAAATGTACTCATGTTTAGCCACCATCCGGAGCTCACTAAATTTGTAAACCTCCTGAACACTAAGAACATTTACAACCTACCCACGGCTGGTGTGGTTAGGATTTCGCTGACTTTAAGAAAATGAAAGCACATTGAATGGCAAAGCAGGAAATTGGTATTCCTTGAATTCTCCAAAAAAAAAGGTTGATTGAGGTTCATGCTGCTATTATTTGTGAATACCGATAATCGGTAGCAGATCCGATGCCTTGCGCTTCAAAAAACCTACTTCGTTAAACCGATAGCCAACAACGATTTTAAACGTGTTGCTTGAATTAATGAACTGAATGCAATCAAACTTTGCGGAGCGTGTTTGCCCTACAAAGTTAACACCCAAAAAAAAAGCGTTTGCCATAGTAGCCGATGCCGATGCGAAGATCCAAAAAACTATTGACAACTACCGCGCTGCGGGTACGCAAGTCAACAGCGTAATCAACCCAATGCATTGCTGGCCCAATCGATAAACTTGTGTTTAAGAAGAAAGCTTTATAAATAAAAGTATGCGAATAACCTGGCGATACGCTGGCGGTATTCATTTTCAATTGCTCAAAGGCAGTATTTGCTCCCAGGGTTGCGTAGTATTTGCTGCCGTACACGGCTGAGTGTAGTGCGACATCAAAAAAGTTAATGGTGCCCGTAAGCAAGAACGACCCCGCGCTTTTGCGTTGCCTTTCAGAAAAGTTGTATGCAGAACGTAATGAGAACTTCTTGTTGAAAGCATACAATCCATTGATACCAAAGTTATT
>JBJTHA010000208.1:0-11096 GCA_046094265.1 Cytophagales bacterium | reverse complement strand
ACCTTGGTGAACGCACTCTCGAACAACAACTTACCCATTCCCAACGCCTACCGCACCACGTTTGAGTACATTTTGAATGCAGATTTGGTGAACTGCTTCCAACGGGAGAAGATCAACACCAAGGAAATGGAGCGCATTTCGTTGGAGCTTACCCGCTGGAGTTTAAAGATTGAAGACCCCGTTAAGATCTCTAGGCTTGCCAGCGAGAGTATCTTTGAAGAAATTAAACGGGTAGGAGCGGACGTTGGTAACGAGAAGAGATTACAACTGCTAAAACGTGTTTTTCCGCTAATTGAGAAATTTAATATTGACATCAATTTTTATAAGAGCCAAAACCTGTATTTCGAAATCTCAACGGAAGGTAAAAAGGGAGACGAATCGCCCGAATGGCACGATCAATTTGTTGTCCTGGGGTTTAATTTAGGTGTTAAGGTGGAGGCTTAGGAGGTTGTTGGTTGATAGTTATTGGTTGCTCGGTACCCATTACCGAACAACTGAAAAGTCCATTAACCAATAACTAACCACGATTAACCAACATTCTACAGCTACTCCTTTGGATACTTTGCTATCGCGCCCACGCAAATAACTTTCCACTGCCCGTCTTTTGTTTTCTCTAAAACGCGCATCTGCGATGTCTCGTCACGGTCGATATCGTCCTTAACTTTTTGTACGAAACGGACATAAGCCCCATTGCCGTAAACGCGTATCTCTTGCCACTCGTTAGTGATGGTGGCCTTGCTGGGTTTTTGCGTGCGGAAGTACTCATCAAAAGTCTTGTTTAGTGCTTCCCAGCCCTCGACAAAACTAGTTCCCGTAGAATCGGAGTACGACCAATAGGCGTATGGAGCTTTCAACCATGTGTCTGACCAATTTTTTCGATCCACGTTCATAAAAGATGAGGTCTCTTTTGCAATCACTGTTTTGATGGCCTCAACATCTTTCTGTTGAGCCAAGGCAGTTACCGAAACAAAGACGCAAAGGCCGATAATCAGGAAGTGCGCATTCTGTTTCATAGTTAAGTAGGTTTTGTATAGATACAAGAAATGTAGGGAAATGATTTGAGTCTATCAAGGATTTTTTGAAGATTAAAATCCTCACCTGACAAAAATCATGTTGCGGTAATGCGCAAAAGCATTAGATTACTATGCATAAACACCGATAATACCAATCATGCTCACTGATGAAAAACTAATCGACTTAAAAGCTTTGTTAGTAAAGCCTGGGAAGAACGTGAAGCTCTCCAACTACTCCACAAAATACAAAGGTAAGTCACTGAACAAGTCAGAGTCTGAGTTGCTGCTCGAAGCGGGTTGCAAGCATTTGGCTGAAGTTCAGGATAAGCTATACGCGCACAACAAATACGCGGTGCTGATTGTATTGCAAGCCATGGACGCGGCCGGCAAAGACGGTGCCGTCAAGCACATTATGTCGGGGTTCAATCCGTTGGGTGTTAAAGTTTACAGCTTTAAAACACCGACATCGCACGAGTTAGGCCACGATTATCTTTGGAGACACACACTGGCACTTCCAGGCAGGGGTGAGATTGCCATCCACAATCGCTCACATTATGAAAATGTATTGGTAACCAAAGTGCACCCCGAGTGGATTTTGAATGAGAATATAACCGGTGTTGATAGCGTTAGGAAGGTAGATAAGAAGTTTTGGGAACAGCGCTACAAACAAATTCGCAGGTTTGAAAAGAACTTGGCCGATAATGGCACCATCATCATGAAGTTCTTTTTACACGTGTCAAAGAAAGAACAGAAGAAACGTTTTTTGGAGCGCATTGAAGATTCTAGCAAGAACTGGAAGTTTTCTTTGAGTGATCTAAAAGAACGTGCTTTTTGGGACGATTATCAAAATGCCTACAGCGAAGCATTGAGTGCTACCTCTGCTGAGCACGCCCCTTGGTTTGTTATTCCCGCTGACGATAAATGGTATGCACGTCTGGCCATCGCTTCCATCATCGCACGCCAGTTTGAAAAGCTCGACATCAGTTATCCAACGGTAAGCCCTGCACAAAAAGAAGAGATGCAGAACGCAAAATTGAAATTGATGGCGGAAGAAGAGAATGGCAAAGAGTCGAAGAAAACGAAATCCAAGACCAAAAAAAGAACCTCGAAGAAGAGATGATCATTTGACAGCTTCCTCTTGCAGCGTGTTTAGTTGAACAGCACAGTTACTTCTTTTTTCTCCAGCTCTGCCGATTGCTTTTTGATTTCTTGCCTAGTGGCCTCGTTCCATTGGTTGCCGAGCAAGGAGATGATTTTGAGCTTGGGGAATTTGAACACGCCCAAGGGAAAAGTGTGCAGATGGTTGTTGGCCAGGTCGATATTCTCCAGTTTGTCGAGTGACTCAATGTTGGGCAAAGCAGGCAAGTAGTTGCTGTTGACACGCAGTATTTTTAGATTAGTCATCGCGCTGAGCCCCTCCGGCAACGAGCTAAGACGATTGTTGTGCACATACAGCTCGCGCAAGTTGGTAAGTTCCCCCAGGTTGTCGGGCAGCGAAATCAACTTATTGTTTGATAGGTACAGTACCTCTAGTTTTTTCCATTGGCTGGCGCGTGCATCAAGTCGTTCAATTTGGTTATAGTACAGGTCAATTTCCTTCAGCGAGGTCAAACTGTACAACGCCTCTGGCACCTGGCTCAATTGATTGGAATAAAAACCAACCTGTTCCAAACGCTGAAGCATGCTCATCTTGTCACTCACACTTTCTATGGGGTTATAATTGAACACCAGGCGCTTTAGGTTGGGGAACTGCGCAATGGCAGACGGCACTACCCTTATTTTGTTCTTTTGTAGTTCGAGCACTTCAAGAGTGGCTGACTCTGCTCTTAATTTCTCCAGTGTCAATTCGTTGTCGCATAATGAAAGTTCCTTCAGCTTCTTGCAACCTTTTATGTTCGGAAAATCTGTAAGGTTATTGCGCGATAAATCCAATCTGTGCAGGGCTTTAAGTGCACGGTAATGTCTTGGCAATCGGCTGCTCCCAATCACCAGGGTCTTCACCGTTTTGTTAGTGGCAAGCTTAATGCGTTTACCCGACCGATCGGTAAATACCGCCACGTGCTCAAGTTTTTTAAACCTCGAAAGCTTACGCGGAAGTTTTGAAATCCGACAGTCAATTAGTTCTAACTTGGTAAGATTCTTGAACTGGAAAAGCTCGGATGGCAGTTCGGCAAATTTTGTTAGCGTGATAGCGGTTACCGAATCCCGGTTCTGCTCCAGTGCCTCGTTCAATTGCGGGTGGGAGGGAGAATATGCCCACCGATAACCCACAACTTTTTCCCGAAGGCGCTCTTGGCGTTCAATCCAATATTTGTCAACAGCGGCCAGACTATCTCGTTGTTTTTCATTGGTGGTGCCCATTACCCCATAAACTTTGCTGATCTTTTGGAACAAGCCATAGTACTCGGTCGAATCGGCTTTGTCTTTGAAAATCGGTTGCTGTGTTTGCGCTTCGCTTTCCGCGAAAGCGAGACAACCAACGAGGGCAAAAACGAGGTGTTTCATAAAAGAAATTTCATCAAAACTAAACATTTAGTTGGTGCCCTAAAAAGCGACTTTTCCAAACCAAAAAAATAGTCTGAAAAGTGAATAATACCCTTTCGAAAAACCGCAAAAATCCAATGAAAAACCGTACTTTCGCCAAATTATTTTTATTCCTATTCAAGTACAAGAAATGAGCGAAGAGACAGCGAAAAACACCCCGAAAAAAGACACGAATTATTCAGCCAACAATATTCAGGTTTTAGAAGGTTTAGAGGCCGTGCGCAAGCGCCCGGCCATGTACATTGGCGATGTGGGCGTAAAGGGTTTGCATCACCTGGTATATGAGGTAGTGGACAACTCCATTGATGAGGCCCTGGCCGGCTATTGCGATGATGTGCACGTCACTATTCATGAAGACAACTCCATTACCGTAGAAGATAACGGGCGAGGTATCCCCACCGATATGCACGAAAAAGAGAAGCGTTCGGCTTTAGAAGTTGTAATGACTGTATTACACGCGGGTGGCAAGTTCGATAAAGACACTTACAAGGTATCGGGTGGTTTGCACGGTGTGGGTGTATCGTGTGTGAACGCACTTTCCTCAGTGTTGGTGGCCACTGTTTTTCGCGAAGGCAAGGTGTTCGAGCAAGAGTATCATCGAGGCGTTCCCCAATATCCCGTGCGGGTAGTGGGCGAATCGGACAAACGTGGCACCACCGTCTACTTTAAACCCGACTATGAGATTTTCACGCTTGTGCAAGAGTACAACTACGAGACGTTGGCCAATCGCTTGCGCGAACTCGCGTTTTTGAACCCCGGCATCAAGTTGAATTTGAAAGACCTGCGCGAGAAAGACGAAAGTGGAAATCCAAAATCTGACACGTTTTTCTCTGAGGGCGGCTTGCGCGAGTTTGTGGCCTACTTGGATTCGACACGCGAGAAACTAATCGCGGCTCCAATATTCATTGAAAATACGCCCAAGAGCGAGATACCGATTCAGGTAGCGATGAGCTACAACACCTCGTACAGTGAAAACCTGGTGTCATATGTGAACAACATCAACACGCACGAAGGCGGCACACACGTGGCGGGCTTCCGCAGGGCACTTACACGAACGTTGAAAAGCTATGCCGATAAATCGGGCTTGTTGGAAAAAGCAAAAGTAGACATCAGCGGTGATGATTTCCGTGAAGGTTTAACGGCCGTTATTTCCGTAAAAGTACAAGAGCCGCAATTTGAGGGGCAGACCAAAACGAAGTTGGGCAACAGTGAAGCGATGGGTGCAGTGGATACGGCCGTGGGGGAGATGCTTCAAAACTTTTTAGAGGAGAATCCGCGTGAGGCTAAACTGATTGTAAGCAAAGTAATATTGGCGGCCCAAGCGCGCATCGCTGCAAAGAAGGCCCGCGAAATGGTGCAGCGCAAAAACGTACTCTCGGGTACGGGTTTGCCGGGTAAGTTGGCGGATTGTGCCAGCTCTGACCCTGCGATTTGCGAATTGTATTTGGTAGAAGGAGATTCGGCAGGCGGATCGGCCAAGCAAGGCCGCGACCGTAATTTTCAAGCCATTCTGCCGCTGCGCGGAAAAATATTAAACGTAGAAAAAGCCCAGGAACACAAAATCTACGAGAACGAAGAAATCAAGAATATGATTACCGCGCTGGGCGTTACGTTTGGCACAGCCGAAGACAATAAGGCATTGAACCTCACCAAGCTTCGTTACCACAAAGTAATCATCATGACAGATGCCGATGTGGATGGTAGCCACATCCGCACGCTCATCCTCACATTCTTCTTCCGCTACATGCGCGATTTGATTGAACAAGGATACGTGTACATTGCGTTACCTCCGCTTTATCAACTGAAGAAAGGTAAAGACGAACGCTACTGTTGGAATGAAGAAGAGCGTGATGCCTTAATCAAAGAAATGAGCAAAGAGGGAAAGGAAGACAGCGTGGGCGTGCAGCGTTACAAGGGTTTGGGAGAAATGAATCCCGAACAACTTTGGAGCACCACCATGGATCCTGCCCGAAGAACGTTGAAGTTAGTAAGCATCGAATCAGCTGCCGAGGCAGACCACCTGTTCTCGATGCTGATGGGCGATGAAGTGGCTCCACGAAGAGAGTTCATCGAGAAGAATGCGAAGTATGCGAAGATTGATATTTAAATCGATGCTGGATGCTGGAGTCTAGGTGCCAGTATCCAGTCTAGTATCATTTAACAAATGGAGACAGCTTTATTGCAGGAGAATCCGGTTGAAAAGCAAATTGCCGATAGTCGCTACATCAGCCGCGACTTAAGCTGGTTGAAGTTCAATTACCGTGTGCTGGATCAAGCCAAGCACATCGATCGTAGCATTCTTGATCGACTGAAGTTCTTGGCCATTACCGCCAGCAACCTCGATGAGTTTTGTACCATTCGGTTGGGGAGTTTGTACAATTACCTTGATTACGGCAAAGAGCGCTTTGATTACAGCGGCTTGCGCGAAGAACCGTTTCGCCAGTATCTGCTGGGAGAAATTCACAAGTTCGTTCACGAGCAAAACGACTATTACATCAAACGTCTGCAGCCACTGTTTGATCGCAATGGATTTCGCATTGCCCATTACAACTACTTGTCGGATGACGACAGGGCGCGGGTAGACCAATATTTTCAGCGCACCATCTACCCGATGCTTACGCCCATGTTGTTTGATAGCTACCACACGTTTCCAGTATTGAAGAACAACCGCCTGCTGTTTGGGGTCGTTACCAAAGCACCGCAAGACATCAACAACCAATTGCGCGTGTCATTTATTCAGGTACCCAGCAACATACCCCGCTTCTATGAGATTTTGGGTTTGGATGGTGTGATTTCATTTGTGCCTGTGGAGGACATTGTGCGCCACAACATCCATCACCTGTTTAGGAATATCGAAATCGCGAGCGTAAACCTATTCCGCATTAATCGCAATGGCGACTTCACGCTTGAAGAAAGTGAGGACATTGAATCGAACTTTTTAGATGAGTTGAAGCGCAAACTGCAAACACGCAGGTCGGGTAGGGTAGTGCGCGTAGATATACAAGAAAACCCAGACCCTTGGCTGATCCGCTTGTTGAAGATACAATGGGATTTGGATGATTTGAATATTTTCGAAGTGCCAAGCGAAAGCCTCATCGATTTTGCAGGTATACATCAAATTGTTGGGCATAAAGACTTCAAGAATAAACGCGCCCAATATCCACCGCCCGTTAAGCCTGTGTCGTTCCCCGAACTAGGCACGCGCGATTTGTTCGATGTTTTGAAAGAGCGAGATATTTTGATGCACCATCCCTACAATTCAATGGAGCCTGTGCTCGAGTTGTTGGAGAAAGCTGCTGAAGATCCCTATGTGCTGTCGATCAAGATCACCATTTACCGATTGGCCAAAGGCGACTCACGTGTAAGCGCTGCATTGTTAAAGGCAGCAGAGGCGGGCAAGCACGTATCGGTATTGTTTGAGGTGAAAGCGCGTTTTGATGAGGAAAATAATTTACGTGAAGCCCAAAAACTGCAGAAGGCCGGATGTTTTGTGATTTATGGTGTGAGCAGTTTGAAAACGCATACGAAGCTGCTGTTGATTGTGCGCAACGAACCCGACCGCGTTTATCGTTATGTACACCTGTCGAGCGGCAACTACAACGAAGCCACCTCGCGGTTGTACACCGACATCGGATTGCTCAGCACAAGCGAAGCCTACGCAAATGATGTATCTGAATTTTTCAACGTTATCACCGGACACTCGCAACCTACGGCTTACAAAAATTTGATAACGTCTCCGCGCGACATGCGCAACCAGCTGATGTCGCTCATACGCACAGAGGCAGAAAATGCACGTGACGGAAAGCCAGCGGGTATCATCATTAAGTTTAATTCCATTCAAGACAAGGAGTTTATCGATGCGCTCTATGCAGCCTCACAGTCGGGTGTTCCAGTTAAATTGATCGTGCGCGGCATGTGTTGTTTGCGGCCGAGTAGAGTAGGGCTGAGCGACAATATCGAAGTGATTTCCATTGTTGGTGAGTATTTAGAACACTCTCGCATATATTATTTCCATAACGCTGGCGATCCGAAAGTGTACATCGGTAGTGCCGATGCAATGGTACGCAGCTTTGACAGGCGCATTGAGTCGTTGTTTTTGTTAGAGCAAGACAACCTGCGCAAGCAAGCGATGAACATCTTGCGCTACAACCTGCGCGACAACGTGAACGCCTACACCATGAAAGAAGACGGCACGTATGTGATCAAAGAGCAGAATGGTGAAGAGCCGTTCAACATCCATAAAGAGTTTTACGCGGTAACCAAGGAGATTATTCAGGACGTGAAGTTGTTTTGAGAACCGAAATTGAGGCATTTTTATTTTTTCTGCTGCTATCGACTTGTGCACCGAACACCCCACACGATGATATCGTTTGTTTTACCGGTGATGTATAGCTTGATAAACTTGATAAGGGTGTTGCAAAGACGGTCAAACAAAAGAGTACAGCATGCTTGATTGAGCCAGTATCGGATATTTTTGATTACAAAAATCTTGAGTGTCCGATTATAACTCAGTTTGCACCAATTCCCAAGGTTTAGATATTTTGGGCTACGCCTGAGTGCAGCACTATTCTGCTAAACCTTGGCATAACTCATGCGTTACTCGCAAATAATCATGCAAACGATCATCAGTTACTTGGTTTGTACCATACTTATCGTTTTTTAACCTAAATCGATGTTGCACCCCTCGGTTGCAGCGTTGAAACAATGCCTGCGGCAAACCAGTGGAGATTGCAAACGGGAAAATTGCTGTGTTTTCATTTGTTGATGTTATCCCACCTTGGCCTCTAACTTCTCCACCAACTTATCATACCACGCTTGCCCGTATTTGCGCATGAGTGGTTCTTTCAAAAATTTATACAATGGCACTTGCAGCGATTTGCCCAGCGAGCATGCCGCTGAACAAATGCTCCATTTGTGGTAATTTACTGCCTCAAATCCTTTATTGTTTTTATTGATGCGGATAGGATACAAATGGCAGGAGATAGGCTTTCGATACGAAATCTTACCGTCCAAGTAGGCTTGCTCAATTCCGCACTTCAACACGCCCTGTGCGTTATAATGCGCGTACGCACACTCGCGTCCTTTAATAGTGGGCGTAGAGTAATCACCATCCTCATCTAAAATGTAAGCACCCTGCTTGTCAATTTCCTCTCTGCCTTCGGGTGTGAGATACGGTTTCACTAGTTCTTGAATGTCCTTCATCACCTGTAGTTCGTCATCTTCTAGCGGAGCACCTAAGTCGCCCTCCACACAGCATGCACCCTTGCATTTTTCTAGGTGGCAAACAAATTCGACTTCTTTAATATCATCTGAGACCAAAATCTGTCCTACCTTAATCATTTTGACGCGCGTTTAAATTCTAACTTGGCACTTTGGCTTTCGCCTTTCTTCTGCCGATAATGTTCTTTATCTGCAATGTAGCACAGTCGCTCTATTTCGGCATGCACAACCTGATTTTTATCAACCCACTGAATTAAGAACGTTCGCGTGACCTCTCCTTTTTCTGCCACGGCAGCTTTTATCTCTTTAAAATCGTTATCCGTCAAAACATATTTCGCGTAAAGCGTTTCCTTGCCGGGTTTCCTGAATCGTATGCTGGCGGACTTATCCCACACCACATATTGCCGGCCCAGTGCCTTGAACAGCATAAGCATATAAAACGGATCGGAAGCCGAGAACATGCTGCCCCCGAAAATAGTGCCCACGTAATTGTACGTCCAAATGTTTAACCGCAAGCGCAAATGTACTTCGGTATGGTCGGCAGCCCAAAACAAAATCTTGCCACCCGACCCAAAATACATAGGATACCAGTTCATGAGCGTGCGGAAGCGCCATGTGGCAAAAGACTCTTTCTTAGGTGTTTGTAAAAAGGGTGGCATTTTGGTACTTGAAATGTCAGTTGAAATAGCTCAAAATTAAAACTAATTTCTCATCCTACTTCGGTTATTCACCTTTAACTTGCCGTTTGATTTTATGGAAAATTATCTCGCAACACTTAACGAACCTCAACTTGAGGCCGTAATCAATACTGATGGCCCTTGTATGCTGATAGCCGGTGCCGGCTCTGGCAAGACCCGCGTGCTCACCTACCGCATTGCGCACCTTATCAAACAGCACAATGTGGACCCATTCAATATCATGGCACTCACGTTCACCAACAAAGCCGCCAAAGAAATGCGCGACCGCATTGAAAAGGTGGTGGGTGCCGATGCCCGTAACTTGTGGATGGGAACGTTTCACTCCGTTTTTGCGCGAATTTTAAGAGCAGAAGCACACCATTTGGGCTACCCCAACAATTTCACGATTTATGATACCGATGATTCGAAGTCGCTCATCAAGTCGGTGGTGAAAGAAATGGGACTTGACGAAACCCAATACAAACCCAATACGGTTTATAACCGCATATCGGCTGCCAAAAACCGCTTGATCTCGTGGCAGGAATATTTGGGCAACCCCATGCTAATGGGCGATGATGCCGCCAACATGCGCCCCGAGATTGGCAACATCTATAAAACCTATGCGCTCCGCTGTTTTAAATCGGGTGCTATGGATTTTGACGACCTGCTCTTCAACACCGACAAACTCTTTAAAGAACATTTGGAAGTATTGAACAAATACCAGCAACGCATAAACTATGTGCTGGTGGACGAGTTTCAAGATACTAACCTATGCCAGTACTTCATCATTCGCAAACTGGCAGCCGTGCGGCAAAACATTTGCGTGGTGGGCGATGATGCCCAAAGTATTTACGCTTTTCGCGGAGCAGACATCAGCAACATCCTCAATTTCGAGAAAGATTACGCAGACCTGCGCATTATCAAACTGGAACAGAACTACCGTTCTACCCAAACGATTGTAGAGGCGGCCAATTCTGTTATCGCCAAAAACAAAGCGCAGTTGCCCAAGAAGGTGTGGACTCACAACGAGGAAGGCAACTTGGTGGAATTGATCAAAGCTGTATCGGACAACGAAGAAGGTAAGCTGGTAGCGTCTTCTATTTTTGAAGAAAAGATGCAACACCAATACAAGTTCAGCGACTTTGTGGTGCTGTACCGAACTAATAGCCAATCGCGCTCCATTGAAGAGGCACTCAGGCGCATGAACATCAAATACAAAGTGGTGGGCGGCCTCTCATTCTATCAGCGGAAAGAAATAAAAGATTTACTGGCGTATTTACGGTATTCCATCAACCAACAAGACGAAGCCAGTTTCCGCAGGATCATCAACTTGCCCAAGCGCGGTATTGGCGATACTACTATTGACAAAATTATTATTGCCGCGAACGACCACGCGATCAGCATTTGGGAAGTGGTGCAAAATGCGCAATCATTTTTGGGTGGCCGAGCCGCGGCACCAATCGATGATTTTGTAACGAAGATCAAACGCTTTGGAATTGAAGTGCAAACCAAAGATGCTTACGAAGCCGCTGCCGAAATCGCCAAATCGTCTGGCTTGTTGAAAGAATTGTACGAAGACAAAACTGCCGAAGGCTTAAGCCGATACGAAAACGTACAAGAGTTGCTGAACGCCATTAAGGAG
>JBJTHA010000207.1:0-20158 GCA_046094265.1 Cytophagales bacterium | reverse complement strand
GATGTGCCTGGCCTTGAGCCGCTCGCTTAACGAGTAAACGGGTTGTAGGTATCCGCCTCTTTCCTTTTTCTCCGTAATAATATCTATTTCTGGGTGAGCGATTGAAAGGGTGGTGCCGTATCGGTTGGGCTTTCCAAAAACTATGTACTCTTGCTGTGGCTTGACTTTCTGCAAAACCCAGTTAATGCCTTGGAACCAAACCAGCTCCAATTCTCCCACGCCATCGGTAAAGTAACCCACCAGTCTTTTTCGGTTGCCGGCTCCTACCACCTCAAATTCCGTAATGCGCCCCTTAAGCTGCACCGATGGCATGGTTTCATTTATATCTGTTACCTGATAAAAGCGAGTCCGGTCTTCGTATCGAAACGGATAGTGCTGGATGAGGTCACCAAAAGTAAATATGTTCAATTCCTTTTGGAACAGTGCCGCCCGCTGGGGGCCTACGCCTTTCAAAAACTCGATGGAGGTATCGAAAAAACTCATTCGGCTACGAGCACAATTTGCACGAATTTACAAATTGCTTCATCACATTATTTCTTCCACTGAAGCGTATTAATTAAATGCATGGCCTCCTTCTTCATAAAGTCGATAGCGGGTGCAAGCGAATCGTTGTTAACAGCTGTATTAAAATACAACGCGCCACGTAAGAAATTGCGCGTGGAGTCTGTCATCGTAAATTGAAACTGGGTGGGTACATCTCCGCTAATCTCTGCAATCATCGCAGTTTTGCCAAAGGGCGTTTTTACTTTTACTTCATCAATGCCATACGCTTTTATTTGCTGCTTGGATGTGAGCTTGTACGAGTCGTTCAGAAATTCGCGTAGCAAATCATCGCGGTTATTAATCTGTTTGTAAGTAATGTGGAGATTGGCTTTTAACGTGGGGTAGTAAATTTCTACCCAATTTTTCTCGTTGATCCAAGAAGTATCACGCATCAACTTGGCGGCAGTAGAATACTCAAAATTGTAAGGCAACGAATCAGGCAATGACCGATATTCTTCGATGGGCAACACCAACCGGTTATAGCCTTTTGGTTTCGGCTGAAATTCAGTTTTACAACCAATGAGCAGCCCTATAATAACCAATGTTATGAGACAAAACGAAAACGGGTGTATTCGGTTCAATGCTATATCGGTTTCTTTAAGGTAACTTTCACTCTGTTGATTTTCTTTGGGTCCGCATTCACTACTGTAAACACAAAACGTTCAAAAATAATTTGTTCGCCCTGCTCGGGCTTGCTCCCGTACAGTTCGAGTAGCAATCCGCCAAGCGACTCACTTTCACCTTTAACATCATCAAAAGAGGTAGCACCCACATCCAATGCTTTGCACAAGTCGTGAATAGAAATCTTTGCTTCAAAAATAAAATTGTGATCGTCTATCTTATGGTATCCCAAGTTCACTTCATCAAACTCGTCATTGATTTCACCGATAATCTCTTCGATCAAATCTTCTAAGGTCACCAATCCAGCCGTGCCCCCATATTCGTCTATTACAATGGCCATATGTACCCGCTTACTCTGAAAATCTTTAAGCAGCGAATCTAGCCGTTTGGTTTCGGGTACAAAAAAAACAGACCTTAACAATTTTTGCCATTCAAATTCCTTGGCTTCATCTAGGTAAGGCAGTAGGTCTTTAGTGTACAAAATGCCTTCCACTCGATCTATCGACTCCTTGTAAATGGGTATGCGCGAAAAACCTGATTTTGCAACGTGATCCATCAGTTCATTAAAATCCATGTGAGCATTAGCTGCGGATATATCCAAACGAGATTTCATCACGCGTTTTACAGTAAGTGTTCCAAAATTTAAAATCCCTTTTAGGATATCCCTCTCCCCCTCCGTGGTATCACTATTGTCGGTGGTTAGCTCCAACGCCTGATTGAGTTCTTTTACCGTGGTGCTGTATCCTTTTTTTTCAACTCTGCGCTCAATGATTTGACTCACGTTGAGCAAAAGCCACGAAATTGGAAACCATACTTTTTCTAACAACAGCCATAAACCACCCATTTTTTCTGCAAACGCCCAGTTGTGGCGCGTAGCATACACCTTCGGCACAATTTCACCGAAAAAAGTAATGGCGAAGGTCGCACCAAATGTCACCAACCCTACAATTGTTTCTTCAGGCTTACGGGTACCTGCCATGGTCCACATCAAAAAAGTAGAGATGGTGACGACCCCTACGTTTACAAAATTGTTCATGATCAATATGGTGGCCAGCAATAACCTTGGTTTTTTCAACAACTCAATTATATTTCTATCGGATGACTTTTCGGACTCGCGGCAGCGATCTAAGTCATCTGCTTTCAGTGAGAAAAAAGCTACTTCCGATGCAGATATCATGGCCGACATAAACAGTAGCAAAGCAATTGATGCGAAGCTGAAAACGTAAAAAAAGTTTATGTTCGCCCAGATGTCTGCCAACAATAAACTCAGAGGCTCTTCTATTGTCAATACCGTTTCCAAAGTTTAAAAATGTGGTACGTTAAAACGGTAGATCATCAGTGATATCTGGTGCAGTCGGGAAGGACGGAGTAGCATACGCAGAAACCCCTGCAGCTTGGTTAGAACCTCCGCCCGATTTGCTTCCAAGCAAGGTCACGTTATCGCCAACTATTTCGGTACTATAACGGGTTACACCATCTTTTTCCCAGCTGCGGGTGCGCAGTTTGCCCTCAATGTAAACTTGGTCTCCTTTGTGTAAATATTTTGCGGCAATATCAGCTAAGCCGCGCCAAAGTACAATGTTATGCCACTCTGTTATTTCTTTTCGATCGCCTGTTGCTTTATCTTTATAAGTTTCTGACGTAGCCATAGTGAAATTGGCCACAGTGGCACCATTTTCTAGATTTCGCAATTCTGGATCTTTTCCTAACCTACCGACTAAAATTACTTTGTTAACGCCTGACATAAACTTTTTTATTGTTAGACTGCAAAAATACCATTTTTTCAGGAAGCAGTCGAATCCACTTGTTGCCCGTTGCCCCGAAGCCGTAACAAAAAAAGAAACCCTCCACGTCCGTTGGCCAGCATTAAAATCAATAAATGAGTTATTTTACATTGATCTTGAGTTATTGATTTTTCACTTTATTAAGTTATGCGATAGATTTCTATTGTATTATTGCAGTTCAAGTTCCTTCTGGCTAATGATTGATTGTTTCCATCATGCGCAGATAGTTTTTTTTGAATATTTTGCACCCTGTGCCCAAAACACCTTCCATCAATATGTCTTTTTTATTGCAGTCTGCCCGCTACCACTTGGTTTGGGTGGGAGTCAGGTGGCCATTCCTCGGTTCGCTACTGGTTTTGGTGGTAGCGAATGCATGGTTAAAAGCTGAATATGCGCAAGATGATTCAAATTTATGGCTGGTGATGAGCGTTCTGTTAAGATTCGTGCTAATCGTATTTATTGGGCTGATGGTTCTCAGTTTTATAACGGTGCTGTTAACTTGGGGTCATTTCTTTACCTTATTCCGAAACAGAAAAATAAGCATTCAAGCCAAGCTGGGGGATGGGCAACAGGCAGAAGCCGGCAAAGTATCGCTGACTATTACGCTAGTGGGTAACGTGATTCGGCCTTTGTTAGGCGCTGTAAAGGCAAGGCTGGTATTTGCAGAAAGAAAAATGAGCGAGCCAGTTTTATTAGATACCGGTATACAACTGCCTCGCCAGTGGTGGCGCCAAGGCATTAAAGGCACACGACAGATTCTGTTACACAATCGCGGCATTTATGATGTGCAATTCGTACTCATAGCGTTCAGCGATATGCTCGGCCTGCTGTCATTGCCATTAAAACTTCCGTTTACACAACAACTAGTTACATTGCCAGCCTCGCAGGTGCCAGCCACGTTGCGGGCTCAACCCAATGCCACCGAAGAGCAAACACACCGGATTGACATTCCAAGGCGCGTAGAAGGGGAGTATGTCAACTATAAGGAATTTGAGATGGGCGATAATATTCAGCGTATTGTTTGGAAAATTTATGCCAAAAGTGGGCAACTGGTAGTGCGGATACCCGAGACCAAAGATCCCTACGCATCGCACCTTTACTTTTATGCAAGTTTTTTTAGTTCACACCATTCAAAAGGGGTCTTTGAAACGGAACTATTGAACGTTTATAAAGATATTTTACGTAGCGTGTTTGAAGCCCTTCAACGCAACGGCCATGAGGTGCGGTTGCCTCCTGACCAGGAGGTGCCCAAACTAGCGGGCATGAATGAAAAGAAAAGGGAGTTGTTTCAGATAACCGCTGGTCAATGGCAAACTCAATTAACGCCTTCGGCTTTTGTTAAAGTCAATAACGCTGCTTTTATATGCCTCACATCTTTGGTAGCGTTTACCGAAATTGAATCATTGGTGAAAAACCTGCCCGGTTCAATACCATTGTTAGTGGTGAAACTATCGGATGCCATTCCCTCTCCGTTTCAAATCTCCATGAAGGATGTGTTCTTTAAACCCGAGACAAAACCCGCAGATCATCTACGGCAGCCTTGGTTGCTTTCATCCCTTCGCAAAGACTTACTAAAAAACGAAAGGGAAATTACTGAGTTGTTAAAAACACGAGATAGCAGTTGGCTGACTTCAAGAATTACTTTCGACAAATGAAGCGTTTGTTAAATAAGGAAAAGTTTCAACAACTCCTCATCCGCTGGGTACTGTTAGTGCTGCCCACGGTGCTTATTGGTTACGTCACCCTTCGGTTTATCAACTTTTCGTACACATCATTCAATACCGGCATTGTTAGCCAAACGGCATACTTTGCGTTGGGCATCCTATCGGCATACACGTTGTACTACTATGGAGCACGTCTGGCCATTACTCTTTTGTTGCTTTGGTTTGTTTATTGGCTATTTGAAAAGGCCATTGATAAATTACCTGGTGAATTTGACATGCTGTACGCCAATGCGCGTTTTTTACTTTTTTCAACACTTTTTATTTTCGGTTGGGCGTTTGGGTTTTTGTTAGCTCGCATCAAGTGGTCATACATTATCACCGCTGGCCTCTTTGCAATGGTTACGCTGGTAGCCATTTCAGCTACCATCGATGTTAGTTTAGGGTATATTCTGTTACATCTTTTTCCGGTGGTGCTGTACGGATTGTACATGCTGTTTCTCTCGCCATTGCTGGATGCTAGCATTGAACTGTCGTGGACGAAGGCATTAAAACTGGTAGCGCGGTTGGTAGCTTTTGTGATATTGATTTTGCTTGCTTTTGTGATTACTGATTTTTTACTGATGGGTGAAGTAAAAGCGGTGGAAAAAGAATTGGCAGCCCGCGGTGCAAAAGGCAAAGATGGCAGGGGTGCAAAAGACAAAGACAACTATGACGAGCGCAACGGGCTGATGGAAAAAGGCAAAGGCGGCAAAGGAGATGACGGCTACCGATTGAAAGATACCATGCGAGTGAATTCTAAGATGAGCCAGTCAGACAAACTGATGTTCTGTAGCAAGCTCGATAACTACTTTCCAGATGGAGAACCGATACCGCTTTATTTTGTGTATCACTACCTAACACGCTACGACCCGGTAAAAGAAAGTTTTACACGCGATGTGAACGTGCCATCATTCGATGAGATTGAAGCAGACCCTACTAGGTTGCCCATGTATTATTCATTCACCGATACTTCCATTGTTCGCAAATCGCAGGCCAACAAGTTTCGAAAAATTGTAGAGGCGCAGGTGTATTTATCTGAAAATACTTGGAAACACTCCGTGCTGGGGCCATCAAGTGTTTTTTCCATTCAAACCATACCGGTAGAAAAAGACTTTCAAAAAACATTCCTGTCAGCTTATAAAATTTATGCCTTCGCTAGCGATTTGAACAACGCGTATTTTGTGTACAACATATCTGCCAGCCCCAAATTAGAGCCTTTGCAAGATCAACGCCATAATGAGTTGCGCAGCATAAAAAATTATCGGGGCACCGATCGTGCATTTTTTGAATACTATACCGATATGCCTTCCGGTGGCATTTATGATTCCATCGCGCAACTGGCACAGAAGCTGGTGCCAAAAGATGCGTCACCTATTGATAAGGTGTTGGCCGTTCGCGATTTTTTCTTGCAGCGAAATGAAAATGGCAAACGGTTGTTTCGTTACACATTAAAGGCTGGCGCGGTAGACGACCCGAACATTCCTAGCTCAAAAATGTTATATGATTTTCTGTTCAAAACCCACGCAGGCTACTGCACCTATTATGCGGGCGCCTCGCACTTTATGCTGCGCGCGTTGGGTGTCCCCACCCGATTCACCACGGGCTTTGCCACGGTGAACCGCAGCGATAAGAACAAAGGTTGGTATTGGTTTTACGCCAGCCAGGCACACGCGTGGACCCAAGTTTATTTCCCCGGCTATGGTTGGTTGGACTTTGACATGACCATCGGCAACGAGGATCAACAGAGTGCGCCCAAGCCGGATGGTACACCTCCATTACCTCCGCCAGATCCGTGGCTGGTGCTCAACGCCAAAGCCGAGTCAGTCAACATGGCTGTCAAAAAATTCGAGGCTTCGTTTAATCAGTTGATTTACTTTACCACACCCCATCAACTTAATAAAATCTTTACAAGAAATGTAGATGCTTCGCTTTGCCGTGTACTTTACAACGAACGAGATACCACATTGTCGGCATTGAAGGCCGGAGATTCTGTAATTATAATTTCGTACAAAGATGAAGCAAAGAAAATACCGCAACCTCGCGCGGGAGTTTCCATCGAGCAACAAGTAGCAAGTTTCCCTTCGCCCATCATCGCAGATGAAATCCACATCCGCGCAAAGAAGAAGGAAGAGAAGCCACAGGATGGAAAAGGGCGCACGGCACAACAGCAAGCAAAGAAAGTGACTTGGCAAGAAATTGCCTGGGTGGCAGCAAAAGTTATTACTGTGTTGTCGCTGCTGATTTTAGGCTCACCACTGTTATATTTATTCTATCGCTTGGCGCGGATTGCTTTCGCAAAAGATATACGCTCCAAAGCACATCATGTATACCGCGCTAGCTTATACCGTTTTCACATGGCTGGCTTTGAACGTGAAACCCAAACTCCTTTGGAGTATGCAGAAAAAACCATTGATCCGAACCTTCACGTTGGGTTTGCAGACTTTATGCGGATGTATTTGCGATTGAAGTACTCAAATGGTTCGGTGCGTGAAGGAGATGCCGACAAACTTCACCAATTTGCGAACAAAGTGGCTGCATCGGTAAGAGCAAAAAAGGGACTTGTTAAAGCAGTTTTGAATTACTTTAACATAATTCGAGCAAGTCGTTATTTTCAAACACCTATTTCTTCTGAACCCGAAACAACAACATTATGACCGATCCCATTAATAAACTTAAGTCGTTAACTGAAAACATCGAAACCATTATTCGCGGCAAGCCGCAACAAGTAAAGTATGTCGTTACTGCACTACTTGCCAAAGGCCATATTCTGCTCGAAGATAATCCGGGCGCGGGCAAAACAGTGCTGGCAAAAACACTGGCGCAATCCATCAGCGAGGGTGTAGTCGATTTGCACCAACCGGGCGTAGGCGTAGCCTTTAAGCGGGTGCAATTCACCCCCGATTTGCTACCGATGGATTTGATTGGTTCTTTCATTTTTGATAACGAAAAAAAAGATTTTATTTTTAAAAAAGGGCCTTTGTTTACACACGTACTGTTAGCTGATGAGATTAACCGTGCTTCACCCAAAGTGCAGAGCGCACTGCTCGAATGTATGGCCGAAAACCAAATTTCGGTAGGCGACACTACCTTTCCCCTTGACCAATTCTTTTTCACCATTGCCACACAAAACCCCATCGAGATGGAGGGCACTTACCCGCTGCCTGCTGCACAACTTGATCGTTTCTTTATGAAGATCAGTTTCGGCTATGTAGCGGAAGAAGTGGAGTTTGACATCTACAATAACTACCTCAAGATCGGTGATGCCAAAAACGCTGTAAAGCAAGTGCTGACGTACAACGATATCATTCAGCTGCAAAAAGAAGCAGAAAATGTTTTTGTGCACACGGAGATCATCAAAGCCATTGTTCGCCTAGTGCATGCCACGCGCCACCATACCGACATTGCGCTGGGTTGCTCTACCCGTGGCGGCATCACGTTTATCAAGTGTTTGAAGGCTTGGGCACTCGTCAACCAACGCGATTATGTCATTGAAGATGATATCCGCACTCTGGCACAACCAGTCCTACACCACCGCATGGTATTCCGCAACCGCGAAGCCTCAAAAACCGCATTGCAACAAATTGTAGATGCCGAAGTGAACAAATTGGCGAAGCTAGGCATACAAGGGGTAAAAAAATGAGCACAATTGGATTTCTTAAACCACAAAGCCCGCAAAGATTCGCAGAGACCCTTTCCCTAACTCTGCGCTCTTTGCGGTTTCTTCTCGTGGTTCTTGTACTTTCTCCATCTTTTGGGCAACAAACTTCTCTTCGCGACCAAATGGACCGTGAGCGCCCCGCTTCCTTCGAAGATATAAAAAGTTACGAAACGGCCCGAAAGTTCATTCGCCAAGATAGCAACTACTACCTCGGTCATTTGTTTGAAGGAGCCTTTCTTTTCTTCCGCGCCAACGATGAACTGGGTTTTAGCAAGGCGAGCATTCCCCTACAAAAAGCCCTGGACAAAATAGAGCATGACTACGACCGCGAGTTGCGGACGCGAAGCAATAACTACGGTGTGTATGCGGCCGTGTATCGCTATCATTCGGATTATGGGTTGATTACCTACTTCCTCGGGCGTTGCTACCAAAACGTAGAGAAGCAAGACAAGGCCATGGAGGTGCTACGCCATATTCGCGATCGAAATTTTCAAATTGAGTTTAACAGTGACTCTTACAACACCATGGCGTGGATCTTCCATCGCAACCGCGTGTACACCAGCAAGAATTTTCCTTTCCTAAGAAATTCTGTGAAAGAAAATGTAGCAGTTGCGAACAAGATGTTGGATTCTGCTATTTGGAAACTCAAGAACGACTTTCCGTTAAACAATGGTTTGTTTGACCCCAACATGCTCAACCGCCAATTCTTGAGCACGTTTCACTATAAGGCCATGATTCACGATTACCTGCTCGATATTGACTCGGCCAATTATTATTACGATCTATTGATCCAAAATGGGGCTTACTCCAGCAACAACTATGCAGAGTTTAAAATTGCGATGGGTGA
The DNA here is from genome assembly GCA_046094265.1 of Cytophagales bacterium. Taxonomy (GTDB): domain Bacteria; phylum Bacteroidota; class Bacteroidia; order Cytophagales; family Cyclobacteriaceae; genus ELB16-189. The sequence goes on along the minus strand of JBJTHA010000207.1, from coordinate 11,002 downwards.
ATTTCAAGAAGCCGACATGTTTTTTCAAGAGGCGGAACAACGCGAGCAGAGCCCCGAGAAGACCACTAAAGAATACTATTACATGCGTGGCACACTGGCCACCTATCGCGGTCACCCCGAACAAGCGGATACATTGTTGAAAAAAGTGTTGCAAGAGCAGGGCAGTACGCCCGGCTATGGCTGGCATTGTATAGGGTTAGCACGCGCCCAGCATTACGAAGGCCTGACTGCCGAAAGTCAAGAGCGTGCCAACAAGGCAGCGCGCTTTCAAGAGTTGCACATTGGCACTACTTGGGGCCAAGAGCAATACAACTTAGCAGTAGCTTCGCTGAACCACCTCAACCAATTGCAATTCAAAAAAGAGTATTGGTTTGAGCATGACGAGTGGTACTTCTGGCTCAATCCACTCAATTGGTACCGATGGATTAAATATTCGTTAGAGATACGCCATCACAAAATGATGCTGGCTAGCTTGGTGGCCGAAAACCCCGAACGTGCGCAAGTGATTTACTCCGTTTTCTCGCCTGAAAACTTGATAACGTTTGATGAAGTGTGGTCCATCATCGATGGCTTTGGTAACGAGTACTTCATTGACCTCTACAAAGAAAAGTTACAGACCGACAAAAGGCCGCGTGTTAAAAAATACTTCCGCTACTTTTTGGGTAAGCTGTACTTGGCCAAAGGCAACGACAAAGAAGCCATTCAGTATTTCAGCCAAGTGCTGAACGATCCCGACCGCGAAGACAGCTACCAAACCATGTTGTTGGCCCGAACTTACGAGGCGCTGGCCGAAGCTACCCGTGGCAAAACACATGATGCCTACATTCAAAAAATGTATGAGTTGTATTCGCAGCTGGTGCCATTCTCGCAGCACACCATGTCATTTCAATTGCAAGTGAATGGTGAAACCAATGAGTTAGGTGACGACATCTTGAGCGATTTGAAAAATACTAACATTGACTTTGGTGGCGATGAAAAAACTCCGATGGTCACACTCTCTTTTCAGCAAGCGGGTGAGGCGCTCAATGTGAACTACAAAGTGGAAACGCGCACTCACATTTTGCAGCGTGGCACTTTGCGCGTAGAAAAATTGGAGCAAGATGATGCAGGCAAACTATTGGCGTACCGATTATTTGGCATCAATAAGACGAAGGTTGGCGAGAAGCCGACAAAGGCAGAATTAAACAGAGACGGCAAGAAAGATGAAAAGAAGGTATAACCTGTATGTTCTCTTGATTGCAACGTATATACCCGTTCAACAATCATTTAATGCAAGAGTAAGTAGCAGAGGTAAGTGGTTTTGATAAAGAAGGCTGAGCAGAAGAATAATTCGGGTAAACTTATTTAACGGGGGGCATATTGAAGTGGTAGGATAGATGCCCTAACTTGTTGCTGTAAAAAAATCGCGGAATATTTCCCTGGAAAAAATTGATCTAAAATGTACCGCCTTCATGCATCACGCCAATGGAGCAGGTCAAGGATTTTGTAACTTTAACACACGTGTAATCTATCTAAATAAGATGTACCATGAAATTTTTTTACCCGTTTTGTGTATTGTTGTTGGCTTCGTGCAAAGAAAAACAGGCGCCAGTATTTGGTGCTGAACTAACCCAAGCCACACCTTGGTCGTACATTCCATCGCCCCCTCCAAAAGGGTCATTTTCGTTTGCGATTATTGGCGACCTGAACAGCGGAGAGCGTGCGCATGTACTGGAGGTTGCAGCCGAACAGATTCAACTATTGCGTCCTGAGTTTGTGTTGAGCATTGGCGATTTGGTGGAGGGCGGAACAGAAGATACCCTTGAGTTACAAAAGCAGTACAATCATTTTGATGAACGAATGGCAAAAGCAAAATCACCCGTCTTTCACTTAGGGGGTAACCATGATTTAACCAACCCTGTAATGCAAAAGTTTTGGGAACACCGTTATGGCAAGCGGTATTACCATTTTATCTATCAAAATGTTTTGTTTTTGATGCTTGATTCGGAGGACTATCCGGAAGAGCGAATGTGGCAAATCTACCATGCACGTGCAAAGGCTTTACAGTTGCTTGACGCTGGCAAACGCGAAGAAGCAGAAAAGACGGAGTACTTTCAAATGCCCGAACGTGCCACTGGTGAAATCAGCGAAGAGCAGTCGGCCTATTTCGAAAAAGTGATTGCCGACCATCCTAACGTACGCTGGATATTTGTGTTGATGCATAAACCCGTGTGGCAACGCCAAGAACCTAAAGGCTTTGCAAAAATTGAAACGGCACTGGGCACACGCGACTACACAGTGCTAAATGGTCATCTGCATAAATATTCGTACCAACTGCGCAATGGCCGCGATTACATTATGGTGGCTACTACGGGTGGAGGACAAGACCCAAAAAGCGATAGCGCGTTCGATCACATCATGTTAGTAACAATGCGCTCGGGTGAACCCTCAATTTTAAATTTGAGATTGGAGGGCATGCTCGATAAAACAGGCCATGTGCCGTTGGGTGGCGACAGCCTGTGTTTTCAGGCTTCAAAGTGCCTTCCAAACAAAACCGATCATTAAAATGATAACCGTTTTTGCTCGATCGAATTTAGTGCTGTGAAAATAGTATTTTCGTATTGCAGATTATTAAAATGAACCTCCACGTAAAAACCATTTGTGCACATGCCGGTGCCACGCCTGATTTACATTCAGGAGCTGTTACAGCACCACTTTATTTTTCCAGTACGTACCACTACCAGCCTACTGGCGAATACCCAATGGGCGACATCTATGGTAGGGAATCTAACCCAACGCGTAGTGCATTGGAAAAAATACTTGCCCAGCTAGAATTAGGAGAAGAAGCGGCTGCATTTAGTAGCGGGAGTGCCGCAGCAAGTGCGGTGTTTCAAAGCCTTCGCCCGGGCGATCATCTAATCGTAAACTTTGATGTGTACTCGGGTGTGCGTGCCATGTTACAAAACATATTTATCCCATGGGGACTACACGTTACGTTCACCGATTTAAGTGACTTGAAAAACCTGGACGCATCAATCCGACCAAATACAAAAATGGTATGGACTGAATCGCCCACCAATCCACAAATGCGCATTATTGATTTGAAGCAGTTGATTGAAACGTGTAATGAACACCACATTAAAGTAGCCGTTGATAACACGTTTGCGACCCCCGCCTTTCAAAATCCGCTTTCACTTGGCGCGCATATTGTGATGCACAGCACTACCAAATATCTTGGTGGCCACAGTGATGTGATTGGTGGCGCATTGATAACGTCTACAAAAGACGACCAGTGGCAACGCATCCGCTATATTCAACACATACAAGGTGCGGTACCGGCACCATTTGATTGTTGGCTGTTGATGCGAGGTATTAGAAGTTTTGCCTCCCGTATATTGCAGCATGTAAGCAACGCGCGGGCAATAGCCGATTTTTTAACTACTCACCCAAAAGTAGAGCGCGTACTTTATCCGGGTTTAGCTTCTCACGAAGGCCACGAAATTGCAAAAAAGCAAATGAGTGATTTCGGTGCGATGGTGTCATTTTTGGTGAAGGGAACCAAAGAAGATGCCACAAGAGTAGCGCAACGAGTAAAGGTGTTTACAAACGCCACTAGTTTAGGTGGTACGGAAAGCTTGATTGAACAACGAAAGATTGTGGAGGGGCCAGATTCACCCACACCGTATACCTTGCTTCGATTGAGTGTGGGCATAGAAGATGTGGATGCTTTAAAAGAAGATCTAGAACAGGCATTGAGCTAACATGGTTGCAATTAATGATTTTGAACGCATCCGCGAGTATGTGTTGCGATTTGTACAATTTACGGATGAGGATTTAGAATTCTTTCGCGGAATACTGTACAAGAGGGAGATACCAAAAGGAAAATTTTTGTTAGAGGCAGGAGACGTATGCCGCCACGTAGCATTTATTAACAAAGGGCACTTCCGTTCCTTCTCTATGGTAGGTGATGAAGAGATTACGTACAATTTTGCCTTTGATGGCAATTTCATTACCGACTATTCCAGCTTTGTAACGCAACAGCCATCTCATGAAACGCACCAAGCGTTAGAGAATGCTGAAGTGCTAATTCTTGAATACACTACCATGCAAGAAGGATACAGAGTTAGGCCAATATTTGAAAGATTTGGCCGATTGATTGCAGAGTTTATCATTGTTGGGATAGTGCAGCGCAACCGATCGTTGCTTTTTCTAACGCCAGAAGAACGCTACCTCGATTTGATGAAAGTGCGCCCTAAGGTGATAGCCAATATTCCACAGCAGTACATTGCTGCCTACCTTGGCATTCAGCCAGAATCGTTAAGCCGCATTCGCAAAAGGTTAGCTGAAGCTAAGAAACTATAGCAGCTAACCGGCTTCCCCCAATAGACAAACCGTATTTCGGCTCCATTCCTGCGAATGAAGTTGGTCTAACATAAATGACGCTACGCTCTGGCGCGCAATCTTTTTTGGCATGCCGTAGATGCACGGCAATTGTCCAGTACCGTAAGCAAATAAGTCGCCTGTGCAGCCATCGGCCAGCGTACCAGCCATTGCCAGTGTGAAATTGATTTTACTCTTATATAAAAGGATTTCCTGTTGGGCTTTTGCTTCAAAGGATTTTTGCAAGCCGGCAAAAGAAATCATTGTTCTCAGTATCCAATTCGATTCGGATCGGGTACTACCAGCGCCAAAGGAAGATAAACAAATCAATCTGGACACCGCACTTTTTTTGATCGCTGCGATAATGTTTTCTGTTCCTCGCGTAATGGGTGACACATCTTTTCCATCGCGCCCCAGCGCGGAAATGATGGCATCGTTTCCTTGCACCGCATTATATACATCGGAAAAATTTGTTACATCGCCTTTCAGGATTTCCAGTTGAGGATGATGGCGGTATTCATTTAGTTTTGCTGGGTCTCGTACTAAAACAGTTACACGTAGCTCCTGCCGCAATGCTTGCTCTACGATGTGTCTGCCCGTGCGACCTGTAGCACCCAGCACTAATAAAGATTTTATTTCTCGCTCCATGACGTTAACATTTATTGCATCAAAATTCAGGATTACGCCAGAATAGAGAATTGATTTTTGTTAACTACTGATTTTTTCAATCATTTCTTAACCCAAATCAATTTTGTAACGGCAGCGCTCTTGATTTAGGTTAAGTAATGACGGATTCATGTGGAACTTAACTCAAATCAATTCCAAATAACTCTGGGCGTATCAATTTTGAGCCATCAAAATAAAACCCCATGAAAAAAATAGAACAAATAGGAAAAAAGTTAATACGTGTGATTGCTACGTTTATAGCGATGCTCTTGTTGTGTGTAGAAGCTTATAGCCAAACTACACAAACAGTCCGTGGCAGGGTAATCGATGAGGTAAGTAAAACCCCCTTGATTGGAGTAACGGTGCAAGTGCTTGGAAATTTCGACTCACCCTTGGGCAGCGCAACAGACGGTGATGGTTTTTTCACTATAACAAATGTGCCTACGGGTCGGCAAACCCTTAAAGTCAGTTATGTTGGTTATGAGGAGCAAATTATTCCGAATGTCATCGTCACGGCTGGCAAAGAAGTGATTTTAAACTTTGCCCTTACCGAGAGTGTGGCGCAACTAAACGAAGTGGTAATAACCGCCAATACTAAAGATGATAAAACTGCCACCAACAACGATCTGGCCATCGTTAGTGCGCGATCTTTCAACATTGATGACACCAGGCGCTATGCCGGGGCTTTAGGCGACCCTTCGCGCATGGCGGCAAACTTTGCCGGGGTGATTGGCGGCAATGACTCGCGCAACGATATTGTGGTGCGCGGCAACTCACCCACGGGTATGCTTTGGCAATTGGAAGGATTGAATATTCCCAATCCTAACCACTTTGGTGCGCTCAACAGCACGGGTGGACCGGTGAGCATGTTAAATAACAACAATCTTGATAAATCGGATTTTATAACAAGTGCTTTTCCGGCACAATATGGGAATGCCATTGCGGGTGCGTTTGACATCCGACTGCGGGAAGGCAACAATCAAAAAATAGAAAAAGTAGCACAGATTGGCTTCAACGGTTTTGAGTTGGGTATGGAGGGGCCGTTCTCAAAAAGTAGTAAAAGTTCATTCATCGTGAATTATCGTTACTCAACATTGGGAGTATTTCAGGCGTTAGGCATTGAATTTGGTACAGGAGGCAATACACCTAACTACCAAGACTTAAACTACAAGCTGACATTTCCAACGAAGAACAATGGCAAGTTTACTGTGTTTGGAATTTTGGGCACCAGCTCGATTGACTTGCTAGGAAGCAAAATCAAAAAAGACGATTTACGCAAGCCAAGCAGTAGCGATTTGTATGGAAATGAAAATGAAGATTCTTATCCGAGATATGGCACAACCATCAACGGTGTGAGTTTTGAAAAAAACCTGTCGAAGAAAACCTTTGCTAAATTTACATTAGGCTACAGCACTACCCGCGAAAAGTTCACGTCAGATTCGCTTACGCGCAATGGCGACTTGGATGTGGTGAGCCGATTCAAACGAGCTGAAGCAAAGTTCAACACAGACAAAGCTTCATTTGTGTTTTTCACCCGCACTAAATTCAATTCCAAAAATTCGCTTACGTCTGGTGTCTATATCGATTACAACACATTCAGTCTTTTTAACCGTGATTTATTTGCGAACGTTAACAAAGACACCGTGCGTGTTGACATCAGCGACAATAATACGCTGAGCCAGGCATATACACAATGGAAGCATCGCTTTTCTACTAAATTTTCGTTTTCAGCGGGCCTGCACGCGCAGCATTACTCACTCAACAATCAGGTGGTGGTGGAACCAAGAGGAAATGTTACCTACCAAATGACGGGCAACAAATCTTTGAGTCTCGGTTATGGCTTACATCACCAAACGCCATCGGTTTACACTTCTTATGCACAAACCAAAACACCTACGGGCGTTATCTATTCCAACAAAGATTTGGACTTTATCGCCAGCAATCATTACGTGCTTACCTATGATTGGAATTTATCTGAAACCCTGCGGTTGAAAGCAGAAGCTTACTACCAGGAGTTAAGTAACGTGCCGGTAGAGCGCAGCGCGTCTTCATTTTCATCGATCAACACGGGTGTGAGCTTTGGCCCTTCTGATAAAGTGAATTTGGTGAACAGAGGTTCGGGAAAAAACTATGGTATTGAATTGACCCTCGAACGGTTTTTCAACAAAGGCTACTATTTCCTTTTTACTACATCGGTCTTTGATTCAAAATACAAGGGAAGTGACAACATTGAGCGCAATACCGCCTACAATACACAATACGTTGTCAATGCATTGGGTGGAAAAGAGTTTAGGGTAGGGCGGAATAAAAACTTCTTGAGCTTGAATTTGAAAGTTACAACGATTGGCGGCCGCTACTTAACACCGCTGAATTTTGCCGCCTCTCAAATACAAGGACAAGCCGTATACGATGAAAGTTCGGCCTTCAGCGAAAAGCAGCAGCCCTATTTTCGCACCGATTTCCGCGTAGCGTATCGCAAAGAGTACAAAAAGAGTACGCTAGAGTTCTCGCTCGATTTACAAAACGTTACAGGCAACCAAAACATCTTTACACAAACTTATAATCCGCGCACCAATTCCATTGCCAACCAATATCAGCAGGGATTTTTCCCGGTGCCATTTGTGAGGTATACTTTTTAAATATGAGCTCGGTACCATAGCCTATCGCTTGTGGTACCCAGTTTTTCAACCCTTATTTGTTCTAAGAACTTTTTAGTTTTAGCTACTATTTATCTATTATCAAGAACTGCGCTTCTTCCACCTTCCCGATCGCACATATGCAAAGCTCATACTAAACATACTGATCCAATATACCCATTCGCTTACCCAACCCCACACAATTGATAGGTTCCAAATTTCTAATACTATATATACGTAAGCAATGTAGATCAGCAGCGTAATTAACTCGATCATCAAATTTACCAACGTGTTGCCTGTGCCGGTAACGGCATTAAGCCATACCACTGAGAAAGATTGTAACAGCAGAGCCGAGGAAACAACCCGCAGCACTGGCGTGGCATAAGCTATGAAATCTTCCCCTTGTCCAAATAATGAAAGTAAAATTTCCGGGTACACATTCAACATCATGAAAATCACAAAAGCAGAAACAAAACTTACTTTTGAAATCCGCAGGATGAGAGGAACAACTTCCTCGGTTTTTCCCTGACCAATAACATTGCTTACCATGGTGTTGGAGGTAGCCGCAAATGCCCAGGCAGAAATTCCGGCAATGCCAAACACATTGCGCATGGTGTTAGACACTGCAAGGTCGCGAGCGCCATGATGTTCAATCAGCAAGTAAAAAAATTCCCATGTAATAATGCTAAGGGCGTACTGCAAAATCAAAGGCAACGATTTCACCAATATCAATTGAGTGAATGGCCATTTCGGCCTCCAATTTTCAAAGAAAGAAAAAACCCTATATAGGCCCTTGGTATGGATTACAGTAGAGATTACCAACAAGCCAGCACCCTCTGCCACTATGGAGGCGTAGGCGGCACCGTTGAAACCGATACAAGGCAAACCAAAGTGGCCGTAAATAAAGGCATAATCAAAAAATATATTGGTGAGTGCTTCGCTTAACGTGCCCCAAATTAAAAACTTGGTTTGGTTAGTGCCTACCAACAAGGCATTGTGCAAGGCATACAAATACAATAATGGCAAACCCCAAATCCGAATTTTGATAAAAGCAATTACTTCTTCGGCAATCATACCGTTACGAATGCTGCTTTGTAAAATCATAGGCGAAATAGTATAGGTAGCCACAATACCCACCACCGAAATGCCTAATGCAGCCCATATACCGTGGAAAAACAGTTTGCCAATTGCTTGGTGTTGGTTTTTTCCTGCCTTGCGTGCGATAAGCGATTGTAGACCGTTGTTTAAACCACTACCGATAACCGCAAAGATAAGATAGTACACACCCGTAATGGCGGCACTGGCCAGTGCATGCTCACCCAAGCCTCCTAAAAAAATATTGTTGGTAATAAAATTGATCTGCGGCACCAGCATGGCCAGTGAGATGGGCATAGCCAACTGCAGAATTTGCTTGTAACTGGTTTGCAGGCGGAGGTCAGGTGCGGTTGTTTGCACAGAGAATGGTAGATTTGTTGATAAAGTAAATGCAAAAAGGGTTTTTATCTGAAAAACTAACTCTCAATATACCGAAAAAGATTTTTCTTTTAGGTGCGTTGATAGGAACGACCTACAGTATTTTGTTTTATTTTTTTCTCATTGGTTGCCGAGAAACTTGGAGATTCTTTTCACTCCTACCTTACCAAGAGAGTTTTGTTTTTCTTAGTGACAGCGAGATAGTCTTTTTTAATTTCTTTTCCGCATTTGTTAGCTGCCTTACAGGTTTCGGTGTTGCAAATGATTTCTGGTGGCTTAATGTTAGGGTTCCAATTCGCGTTCGTCAATCGGTGATAGTTGATCAGAAAAGCCTGCAATTATTCTTTAATCATGTGTTTTTCAAGCTCGCGACTTTTTTCGGGATATTTTGTGGTAGCATTTCATTGTTTGAAGCCTTTGAGTTTTACCCAGGGTATGGGTTTCTATTCTACATGTTAATGTTTGTATTATTCTTTCATCAGTGGATAAATGCAAGATTGTTTTTTCGAGATCGGATGTTAAAATACATGTTAGTGGTTGGCCTCATTGAATTATCTCTTTCCTTGTTACTTTCGTTCATACCTCTGCGTTTTAACCAAAGAATGAATATGGTGTTGTTGAAGCAAACGCCTAAGTATTATTGTCAATATGAATTACCCCAATCTAGCATCGCATATGGGGTGTTACGTAAAAGCATCAGCTTCCCGTTATTTATAGGTTTTTCCAAACAGCAAAGGGATTCAACAGTATTGGTAGCTTATTCGCACAAAGGAATTAATCCAATGAGCATTGGTAATCTCTCAAACTGGGTTTCGGGAAATCGTGCTAGTTTGGACGAAATGGAGTATGGTCAAATGGCCACAGAGTTGTCTGCGGACAAACACGTGAAAATGAAGGACGTAAGGCGCGTAATGTTTCAGTTACGAAAGTGCGATGCAAGAATGGTATATTTTATGGTGAATAAACTTGGAGTCGGGTTACCATTCAGGTTAAGACCCTTGTGCCAAGAAATTCTCAAAGCCGATACAATTTATCAAATCATTAATATTCCTTGTGATACGATAAAAGCTTCTCAGCACGAAAACAAGGTTTCGATTGAACTCACAAACAACAAAGTGCTATATCAAAACAAGCCAATTAGTGGAAAACTTGCTTATCTAATGGAAGCCGACATTCAAAAATTCGAAGGAAAACTGCAATTGGACGTATTCATGGATGACAATTCTGAATATGAAGCTTTTGTGGGTCTGCTTGAAAACATTCAAATAGCCTATCACCAAGTCTGGCAGAAGAATGCTAAAAAAATATATGGAATTACGTTATCCCCACTTGACTTGGCACCGAATGGCTATAACTTGGATTTGCCCCAAGAAGTGAGAAGCATTAGGAGACAATACCCGATGAATCTTTTCCTTTGGAGCGATGAAGAAATAGAATATTTCAATTTACAACCGAAATAAAAATAAAGGAATTGCGTCTCAACCACTAAAACACATCTAGCCATGCATACCATACTCGGAGCCAACGGTGTTATTGCCACCGAGCTTTCCAAAAGCCTTCCACAGTACACGCAGCATATCCGCCAGGTAAGTCGCAACCCAAAGGCGGTGAACATCACAGACGAAACCTACTCGGCCGATTTACTCAACTACCAACAAACCGAAAAGGCAGTGGCTGGAAGTGATATTGTTTATTTGCTTGCAGGCCTTCCTTACAAAACTTCACTGTGGCAAGAGCAATGGCCGAAGTTAATGAAGAACGTGATTGATGCGTGCAAGAAACACAATAGCAAGTTGGTGTTTTTTGACAACGTATACCCGTATGGATTTGTAAATGGTGTGATGACGGAGGAGACTCCTTACAACCCC
>JBJTHA010000206.1:0-6420 GCA_046094265.1 Cytophagales bacterium | reverse complement strand
CAATACAACCAACGTTTATCTACTGACGACCGTTTGAAAATTGACTACGACTACGAGAAGTTTAAGGATACTTTCAACCAGGAAATGGAAAAGCGTGCGAAAGGGAATTAACCGGTACACCGCCTGACAAAAAATCCTGGCCCGAAAAGGTCGGGATTTTTTTTGTTAATGCTGAGCGTCAGCGAAGCATCTCATCATTGTCTTTCATATTGAAGGTTTACTCGCCTGCCAAAGTATCTTGGTTCGGTACGCTCTCTTCACAATTTAATCTTTGCTTGGGTTTTTAGCGATATACCTGCTAACTTTCGAAGATGGCCGGTTATTCAGAGACGCCTTTGTTAAAAAAATTAGGTTTAGCGGAGAACAATGCTGCCTACTTGATCAACGCGCCACAAGAATATTTCGATTGGGTTTCACCTTTACCAACAGCAGTAACTTTCAAAATCCGCCCGGCAAAACAATCCATACACTTTGCTCATATTTTTATCACCAGCCAAAAAGAATTTGAAACCGCGTTTCTCAAAGCAAAGCCGTTGTTGGTGGACACCGGAATGTTGTGGGTGTCTTGGCCGAAAAAAGCATCGAAAGTAAACACTGATTTAGACGAAAATATCATCCGCCACTTTGGGTTGAAGAATGGTTTGGTAGATGTAAAAGTCTGTGCGGTAAGCGAAGTGTGGTCGGGGCTGAAATTTGTGCACCGAATAAAAGACCGAAAATCGAAATAAAATCGATCATTATGTTAGATAGAAGAACACTTCTTAAGAGCCTTGGCCTTTCGGCCGTGGCGCTTCCTTTTTTTAGTGATGACGCGCATGCAAATGAGTTATTGCAACCTGACGACCCAAAGTTTTGGGCGAGCGTGCGCGATCAGTTTATGCTTTCAAAAGACAAGGTGTTTTTCAATTGTGGTACGGTGGGTGTAATGCCAAAAGTGGTGGTCGATAAGATGACGGAACACGCTCGTTATCTGGCGACCGATGTTGCCGATTGGGCCTACAAAGACGACAACAAAGAACAGTTCATTAGTGGGTACAACAACTTAATCCCCATTCGTACCAAAGTTGCCAAATTACTGAATTGCGAGGTGGCCGAAATTGCCATGACAGATAATGTTACCCATGGTATGAGTTATGTTGCCAACGGCATCACCCTGCAACCGGGCGATGAAATTTTAACCACTGACCAAGAGCATGGCGGTGGCCAGTCAAGTTGGAAATTGAAAGAAAAGAGATTTGGAGCCGTTTTTAAAACCGTTGCCATCGGTAAGCCTATCAACAGCTCCGCTGAGGTGTATGATACAATTGTAAAGGCATTCACACCCAAAACGAAAGTACTCATGCTTTCGCACATGATTTCGGGCAGCGGTGCTATTTTGCCCGTAAAAGAACTGTGTGCGGAGGCAAAAAAGCGAGGTATCTTTACCGTGTTAGATGGCGCGCAAACCATCGGGCAAATTAAAGTTGATTTGAAAGAGATTGATTGCGATGCCTACTTAGGTTGCTTCCACAAGTGGATGGGTGCACCTTGCGGTACAGGTTTTATGTTTGTAAAATCAGAGCATTTAAAAAATCTTTGGACAACAGTGGCCAGCTATCGGTGGGATGACCATGCAGATGAAGGCTTTCGATTTACACAACGCGGCACGGGCAATTTTTCGGTGTTGTTTGGTTTGGAAGCTGCCCTTGATTTTCACTTACAGCTAGGCCCCGAGAGAGTTTACGAGCGCATCAAGTTTTTGGGCAACCGGTTAAGAGATGGCTTACGGGCAAATAAGGAAGTCAAGATCTTCTCACCAAAAGAAGAAACCATGTGTGCCGGAATTACGCTTTACAACATCGAAGGTATGACGGGCGCACAATTGCAAGATGCCTATTGGGCAAAAGCCAAAATGCGCCCTCGCTCGCAGGGAGATTTATACGGGGTGCGTCACTCGACCCATATATTCAATAGTGAAGATGAGATTGACAGCGCAATAAAGATTGTGAACGGACTATCCACTCCTTAAAGTATTGAATCGAAAGTTCAGCAATAAGGCTGTATTTTTGGCTTTATGTTTGGGTACCCCATTCTCGAAGTAATTCCTGAACTTAAAAGGAAACTGAATGATACTCCCATCATAATTCTTCAAGCCCCCCCAGGTGCAGGTAAGTCAACTGTTTTGCCGCTTGAGTTACGGAACGAGGCCTGGTTGCGAAACCAAAAAATCCTGATGCTGGAACCCCGCAGGCTGGCGGCACGTTCTGTCGCGTTGCGACTGGCGGATTTGCTGCAAGAAGAAATTGGCAGAACCATTGGGTATCAGGTTCGCTTCGAGAATATGACCAATGCCAACACGCGCATAGATGTATTGACAGAGGGTATTTTAACACGAAAGATTCAAAGCGATAGTTCGCTCGAGGGTGTGGGGCTTGTCATCTTTGATGAGTTTCACGAGCGAAGCCTACATGCAGACTTGGCCTTGGCGCTTTGCCTGCAGGTGCAACAGTTGCTGCGTGAAGACCTGCGCATTTTGATTATGTCAGCCACGCTGGAAAGTGAGAAGTTGGCATCGACATTGAAAGCACCCGTCATCACTAGTACTGGTAGGCAGTTTCCGGTGAAGATTGAATATCAAAATCCCGCCCGCGATGCTTCGATTGCAGATTCGGTGACGCATGCAATTAAGAAGGCTGTTAAAGAACAAAACGGAGATTTGCTTGTGTTCTTGCCAGGTTTGGGGGAGATCAAACAAGTAAGTGATCGCTTTGCAAATGAAAGTTTTGTTGTATTGCCATTGTACGGAGATTTGCCTTACAAACAACAACAAGAAGCGATTTTGCCTTTAACCAACGGATCGCGCAAAGTGGTGTTGGCTACGACAATAGCCGAAACATCGCTTACGATTGAAGGGATTACCACGGTAATTGATTGTGGGTACACGCGCGCACCAAAGTTTGATCCACGCAGTGGCCTCACAAAACTTGAAACAGTTCGAGTAGCAAAAGATGCGGCCGACCAACGCGCTGGAAGGGCGGGCCGGTTAGGTCCAGGCGTTTGTTACCGCTTATGGGCGGAGGCAACGCATCAATATTTAAGGCCATCGCGGCAGCCCGAAATAGTGGAAGCCGATTTGTCTTCTTTCGTGTTGGAGCTTGCCAGTTGGGGCGTGAACGATGTTTTTGAATTGAATTGGATTACCCCTCCGCCTGTTGGTGCTATCAATCAAGCGGTTGGATTGCTGAATGACTTAGGCGCATTAGAAGGGAAAAGAATTACCGAACGAGGCAAACAGATTTTAAAGCTTCCTACCCATCCGCGGATTGCCCACATGCTGCTTTGTGCTTTGAATACGAACCTTGCCATCGACATTGCCGCGATTCTTGAAGAGCGCGACCCATTGCCGAAAGAAGTGGGTTCTGATTTGAGTTTGCGAGTTGAGATACTGCGTAAATGGCGGGCCAACGAGAAAGTAAATGCCGATAGAAACGTTTTACAACGAATAGAAAGATTGGCCACATCGTGGCGGAAGATATTTAAGACTATGGTTGACAATTCGATAGTCGCGGATACCGATGTTGGCGCGCTATTGATGGAAGCGTACCCAGAGCGCGTGGCCCAGCAAATTGACAAGCAGGGTTATCGTTTCAAACTGGTTAGTGGAAGGGTGGCCAAGTTGCCAGAACATGACGCACTTCACCGGGAGAAGTGGCTATGCATCGCACAGTTGGACGCGGGGCATACAGAAGGTAAGATTTTTTTGGCTGCGCCTGTGGCGGAAACAGATGTGGTGACCCGTACGAAAGAAACAGAAGTGGTGAAATGGGATAGCGATCGCGGCATGGTGGCAGGAGTTGTAGAAAAGCGACTGGGAAATTTAGTGGTGTCTTCAAAAGTAATGACTGGTATTTCAGATGATCAACGCACCAATACACTTTTACTGGCGTTGCGCGAAGAAGGATTAAACCTGATTGGGTGGGGTGATGCCGAGCGTGAATGGCAAGCACGCGTGATGAGCTTGGCCAAATGGCGTGCAGATGAAAACTGGCCCGATGTAAGTGATGATGCAATGATTGCCCGAGCGCATGAATGGCTTGCTCCTTTTTTGACAGGTGTTTCAAAACGGACAGACTTGGAAAAGCTTGACCTGCATGCCATCGTGCAAACTATTCTGCCATGGGAATACAATAATCGATGTGAGCTGCTTGCACCTTTAAAACTGCAAGTGCCAAGTGGGTCGCACATCAGAATTCAGTATAGCATCCATGGCGATACTCCCAAAATTGAAGTTCGGCTGCAAGAAATGTTTGGCTTGTTAGAAACACCGACCGTTAATGAAGGGCGCACAAAAATCATGTTGCACTTGCTCTCACCTGGTTACAAACCCGTGCAAGTGACCCAGGATCTGAGAAGTTTCTGGCAGACCACCTACCATGAAGTGCGCAGTGAGTTGCGTACACGTTACCCGCGTCATCATTGGCCTGAAGACCCATGGACTGCCGAAGCGGTGAGGGGAGCAGTTAAGAGAAGGAAGCAGTAGGCGGTCTGCAGTGGGCAGGTTCACGCACCCAAGACCGCAGACCGTATACTGGCTATTGCCGACTAAAAGTTTTCAAACGCACTCCTATAAAAACCACCTTCCTGTACATACTCCAGCAGTTTGGTGTAGAATGGATGAGCACCCAGCGTTGCGCTGTCGCCAATCATTATTAATTTTTTCTTAGCGCGCGTTATGGCCACATTTGTTCTGCGGATGTCGTTTAGAAAACCTACTTCTGCTTTTTCATTGCTGCGAACAAAGCTGATCACAATCACATCGCGTTCTTGCCCTTGAAAGGCATCAACCGTATTGATGGAAATCAGTTTGTGAAGCGGCTCCAAAACGGGAGATGCTTCTGCCAAAGTATGCAGATAATCTACCTGCGCCCGATAAGGTGTGATGATGGCCATGGTTATTTTTTCATCCAACCAAGCCTCTGGGCCAATCTCTTCGATGAGTTTTTCCACCAATTGCATCACCAAATTGCCTTCCTCCTTATTTAAACGACTCAACGTTTCGGGGTCTTGCTCTTCATTGTAACCACAACCGGCTGTGTCAATAAATTCAATAGGGGGCTGCGATGGCCGCAACAATTCTTTTTTAACCGACTCATGCGCAATCAATCCCTTTTCGTAAAAATAATCAGATGAAAATTTCATGATGGCCTCGTGCATGCGGTATTGCACTTGTAGCATTGAAGATTTCTCGGGGTGTCTGGCAATACCTTTTTCAAAAAGCGTTTTCTCGAGCCCCTGTCTGGCCGCGTCAATTGACTTGATGGTGGGCGGCAGTTGATGGTGGTCGCCAGCAAAAATTACCCGATGAGCTTTTAAAATAGGAATCCAAGACGCAGGCTCTAGCGATTGCCCGGCTTCATCAATAAATAAGGTTTTGAATTTGCGTCCCCTCAATGTTTGGTGAGCCGAACCGACTAGTGTGCATGCAATTACGTCACTCGACTGTAGCAAATCATTGGTGATGTAAAATTCAAGCATGTCGGCATCAGACTTTAGCTGTTTCGCTTCCTCGCGAAGTAGTGCGCGTTCGGTGCGCTCAGCATGGCCATAGTTGCGTTTGTATTTGCCGGCTTGCGCCTTTACCTGTTCCAGCTTTTTGCGCAGTGCGCGCAACTCGCCAAAATGACTATGTTCGGCAATTCGAGCGTCCAATGTCTTGCTCAATGATTGCTCCGTTACGCGAGCCGGATGGCCGAGTCGTAACACGGAGAGTTTTCGGTCGCTTAACTTCTCCAACAGTAAGTCGATGGCCGCATTGCTTGGCGCACATACCAATACCTGACTTTCATTTTTTACTGTATGCAAAATAGCTTCCACCAACGTGGTTGTTTTGCCTGTGCCGGGAGGGCCGTGGATAAAAGCGACATCGTGGGTGTCAATTACTTTTTGCAGTGCTTTTTGTTGACTGTCGTTCAGAACAGATGATACTGGATGCTGGATGCTGGGGATTTGGCCTCCGGCATCTCGCAACGAGTATCCAGCATCGCCCAACATCAACTCCCTCAACTCCGCCACCCGATTCTCCTCCGCTTCGATCACTTTCTTCAGCGCGTAGTCCATCTCGCGGTAGCTCACTTCATCAAACATTACATCGATGCCGAGTGAGCCTCCGTCAATCCAGTCGGGTAAGTCTTCGCCATTTAAAGTAATTACCATTAAGTTGTCGCGCACGTAGTTGACCACTCCTGTTTGGTAATCGCGTTGTGGTTTGCTTTGGGCGTTCGAAAAAACGCTTACCACTTTTCCGCTTTGAAAGGCGTGCGGTTGTTCGAGGTGCGTGGCACGTTCCAGTTCAACAATGATCCGTTCGCCTGTGCCAATGTAGTCGCTCTTCAGCCGGACGGGGTACCAAGTAACACCTTCTTTCACCCGTGCATGCAGTGG
>JBJTHA010000205.1:0-6949 GCA_046094265.1 Cytophagales bacterium | reverse complement strand
TTGCAACAAGTCAGATAGCTCAGACTGCCTCAATTGCCGTTCAGGATTTTCGCTTCTGTGATGACTTTCTTCCCATCGATAACTCTCTTCTCCTTCGCCCGGTCGCAAGTCGTCTAACGAAAGTGAGCGCGCTGCTTTTTTCTTTCGTGCCTCTTCTCGGCAGTAGTTTACTACAATGGTGTACATCCAACTTTTAAACCGGGTCACATCCTGCAAAGCAGGCAGGTTTTTATGCATGCTGATGAAAGTTTTCTGCGACACCTCCATGGCCAAGTCGTGGTCGAAGAAAAACTTATATGCAAAGTTGTATATACGCTTATACCATAGCTGCACCAGTTTACCTTGGGCATTTTTATCCCCCTCGCGTGCACGGGCGATGAGGTTATCTGAATGCATCATAGCGATATCCAGTAAAGTTTCTCCCAAGGGTTTGCGATTCTGGTAGTAGGATGTGGTTTGAAGATAAAAAGTTTTGCCCAAAGCAAAAAAATGTGGGGTGAAGAGTGATTTTCACGGTTTTTATCTCGAATCCTTTGAAATGCGTTTTTCGTCCAATCGGCTAACCATTATCTTTGTTGACTTTAATAATTAATAGCAAATTCATTTGGTGGTGTTAGCGGTTGTAGGATTTGCAGTAATTGGCATTCAATTGCTGTTTCTTATCTTGTTTTTAATCGCCTTTCAACGAAAGGCGATTGTTTCTAGTCAGCCTCCCAGACCGGTATCTATTATTGTTTGTGCCCATGACGAGGAGCAGAACTTGCGTGAGCTGGTGCCTCTGTTACTCCAGCAAAACCACCCACAGTTTGAGGTGATCGTGGTGGAAGATCGCTGCAACGATGATACCTATGATTTTTTGTTACAAGCCACCAAAGAAAACGCGCTGCTGCGCATGGTGCGAGTGGTGAATAAGCCCGAACACGTTAATGGCAAGAAATATGCACTCACGTTGGGGATCAAAGCTGCCAAGTACGACCGCGTTCTTTTAACCGATGCCGATTGTCGACCTGTTTCTTTGCAGTGGGCTCGCGAAATGAGCGGCTGGTACTTGCCTGAAACGATTTTTGTGTTGGGATTTTCACCCTACAGAAGGACGGCATCGCTTCTCAATGCGTTCATCCGGTTTGAATCTACACTCACAGGCATACAAATGGTGGGTATGGCACTTTTGGGTAAGCCTTACATGGGCTTGGGGCGCAACCTATTGTATGAAAAAAAGGTATTTCTGGAAAATAAGGGATTCCACAAGCACTTAGAAGTAACGGGTGGTGATGACGATCTTTTTGTGAATCAACATGCTACGTCACAGAACACGCTGGTAAAGTTGGGAGCTGAAACTGCCACCGTTTCGGTACCCAAGGAAACATGGCGGGAATACTTCCACCAGAAGGTGCGCCATCTTTCGGTGGGCAAACGCTACAAGTTTAGCGATAAGTTGTTATTGGGTTTGTTTTCACTTTCGTGGATGGCAATTTGGTTATTGGTTTTTCCGTTGGCTTGGTTTCATCCGCTCGGCCATTGGTTGGTGGGGACGTTGGTGATACGGTGGGTAGCAATAGCGTATTTATTTCATCGAGCATCGGCAAGGCTAGGGCAACCCTTCGAAACTTGGAAAGTACCCTTTTTAGATTTTATTTATTCGTTTTACTATCTTGTTGCCGGTGTAGCAGCATTAAAAGCTAAGCGAATTCGATGGAAGAACTAGAAGAAGGCAGGTTTTCGTCAAAGGCACTCGAAGATTTTCGGCTGATAGAAATGGCCGTGGGTGGTGATGACAAGGCGTATGGCAAGTTATTGCAGCGATACAAGCGCCCCGTTTACCATGTTATCCTAAAAATGGTTCGCAATGTAGATGATGCCGAAGACCTTACGATGGAATCTTTTTCGAAAGCTTTCCGCAGCCTGCACCGATTCAAAAAAGATTTTACCTTCAGCACTTGGTTGTTTCGGATTGCCACTAACAACACCATTGATTTTATCCGTAAAAAGAAAATCAATACGTTGAGTATTGAAAACACCTATACCGATGACGATGGCGGTTCAGTATCCATTGACATTGAAGACAGTCAGAATCTCAATCCGCAAGATGAAGCCATTCGCGCACAAAAGGAAGAAATTATGAACGTGTTTGTAAACATGCTGCCCACCAAATATCAAAAATTGGTGCGCCTACGTTACTTTCACGAGTTGAGCTACGAAGAAATTGCCGTTGAATTAGAGGCACCACTGGGCACGGTAAAAGCGCAACTTCACAGGGCACGCGAGTTGCTGTATGATTTAGTCAAAAACAAGAAAGAGCACATTTAATTTCAGGCCCGTTGCATCAAAGCAACTTTAAGGATGCCCATTACGCTGAGGCTGTCTGTAATTTTTCCGTCCAACACCATTTGAAACGCGTCTTCGAATGGTAGTTTCAAAACCTTCATATCAGCTTCGGTGGCTTCAAGATTTTGTTCCCCCTCTGTTAAGCCTTCGGCTAAAAATACAAACCCTTCTTCGTCTGAGACAGAATTAGATAAATGGGCGCGCAGAATCATCGTCCATTTTTCGGCTTCAAGGCCTGTTTCCTCTTTTAGTTCACGCTTGGCAGAATCCAGCACATCAATATCGAGCGGGCCACCGCCTTCGGGTATTTCCCAACTCCATTCGTTTAAGGTGTAACGGTACTGGCCCACAAGCCAAGTATTCATCTCTATATCTAGCGCCACAATGCCGATGGCTTTGTTTTTGAAATGTACTTTGCCGTAAATTCCTTTACCGCCTGCCGGATTTAGCACTTGATGTTGTTCTAATTTTATCCACGGGTTTTCGTAAATGTCTTCGGTGGAGAGGGTTGTCCAAGGGTTTTGCATAGCTAGGTTAAAAGTTTAAAGTTAAAATTTTAGAGTCCAAAGTGGCCAACTTTTAATTTTTCACTTTTAACTTTATGCCGAATGCTCAAATCAAGTTATACAAAAGAAAAAATAGAAGCCGGCTGCGATGAAGTGGGCCGAGGTTGTTTAGCTGGACCTGTGGTGGCCGCTGCAGTTATCCTCCCTAAAAAATTCAAGCACAAGTTGCTAACCGATTCAAAACAATTAAAGAAAGCAGATCGCGAGCAATTGCAAGAGGAAATTGAAGCATCTGCGCTGGCGTGGGCAGTGGCAGAAGTAAGTCATACC
Source organism: Cytophagales bacterium (assembly GCA_046094265.1). Classification (GTDB taxonomy): domain Bacteria; phylum Bacteroidota; class Bacteroidia; order Cytophagales; family Cyclobacteriaceae; genus ELB16-189. The sequence goes on along the minus strand of JBJTHA010000205.1, from coordinate 3,788 downwards.
GAAATAGACGAAATCAATATTTTAAATGCATCTTTTAAGGCCATGCATTTAGCATTAGATGGATTGAAAGTGCAACCTGAATTTTTGCTAATAGACGGCAATCGTTTTAAGCCTTATCGAGAGATTGAATACAAATGTATTGTGAAGGGGGACGCCAAGTATCTGTCGATTGCGGCAGCTTCGGTTTTGGCAAAAACCTATCGCGATGAACTGATGGAAAAACTGGCCAATGAATTTCCGGGCTATGGCTGGGCAACTAACGTGGGTTACCCCACAACGGAACACCGCGAAGGAATAAAGACACTAGGCATCACGCCTTATCACCGAAAGTCGTTTCAGTTGTTGCCTTCGCAATTGGAATTATTTGAGTAATTTTCAGCGATGCCGCTCAATCCTTTTCAGAAAAAGCTAGACTCATTTGATGTTGAGGTGACACGCATCTGTCTGGTGTGTAGCAATACTTTTCATGGTCGATACTGCAATGTATGTGGTGAAAAAGTAGTTGAGCCACACGAACGTTCTATTTTAAGTTTTTTAGATAGTCTTCTTAATGCTTTTACGTTCCTGGACGGCAAGTTTATCAAAAGCGTAAAATTACTGGTTACCCGACCCGGCCAACTTTCTCGAAATATAACTGATGGTAAGCGGGTGCCGTACATGAAAATGATTTCGCTTTTTTTTGTAGCAAACTTTTTTTATTTCCTTTTCCCGGTCTTTGACACCTATAATTCCAGCCTCAGTACGCAATTGAATAACTTAGGCCAACACAGCGTTCGGGCCAAAGAGATTGTGAGGAATCATATTAAAGAAAAGGGCATTTCCATCGAAGAATTTCAGCGCACCTATCATGAGAAGTCAACCAATCTCTCAAAGCTGTTGATTATACTTTTGGTATTGATGCTTTCAGGCATATTTATGATTGTTAACCTTTCTCGCACAGCTTTCTTTTTCGACCACTTACTTTTTGCCTTGGAATTCTATAGTTTTCAATTACTCATTAATCTTGTTGTGCTGGCCAATGGATTTGTCTACATAATCCGAGGAGCTCATTCCCTCGGATTTGATTGGAGAGTTATTCTTTCCGACAATGTATTTTCTGCAATTCTTCAAGTTACTATTTGTTATTTTCTCTTCAGGGGGCATATGATTTTCTACGGCCAGAAATGGTATTGGGCAATTCTTCGTGCACTTCTTATTTATTATTTGATATTACAAACAGTTTACCTTTACAGGACAGGACTTTTCTATATCACCATGTGGTTTGTGTAGTGGCAAAACTAACCCTACGTTTTCATGTGCCTCATTTTTTTTTCTGTTCAGCAGCATTCAACATACAAACTAATCATTGCCGCCAACCGCGATGAATTTTACAACCGAAAAACGGCCCCGGCTGATTTTTGGCCGGAGAATTCAGCAATCGTAGGAGGTAGAGATTTAGAGGCCATGCGAGTGGATGGCACGTGCGGCACGTGGATGGCGATGAACAAAAATGGCCGCGTGGCCATGGTAACAAACTACCGCGACCCGAAGAACATCGACCCGAAAGCGCCTTCGCGCGGGCATTTAGTTTCAGATTTCTTGGAGGGAAATGATTTGCCAGCCAACTACCTCGTAAACATTAAATCAAATGGTTTGCGCTACAACGGTTATAATTTAGTGGTAGGCACTGTCGATCAACTTTGGTATTTGAGTAACTACCAAAACGAAATACAACGCTTGCCCACAGGCATACATGGATTGAGCAATCATTTGCTAAACACGCCTTGGCCGAAGGTGGCGAAAGGCAAAGAGCGGTTCGCTAAGGAAATTCAAAGAGGCGACTTAAGAGCCGCTTTGTTATTTCAGTTTCTGTATAACACAGAGTGCGCACCCGATATTCAATTGCCGAAAACGGGCATTGGACTTGAACGTGAGCGGGCTTTGTCTTCGATGTTTATAAAAACCAATGGCTATGGCACACGCTGTTCAACGGTGGTGTTGATTGATAATTACAACAACGTGGAGTACACCGAACGACTTTATGATTTACAGACGTTTGAGTTTGAAGATCGCGTGTTTCGGTTTAAGGCTGGTTAGTTTTTTTACCATTGGCTTTCGATCGTTCAGGTAGAAAAACGCTTAGGCGTATTGGTTCAACATTACCGGCATCACCAGCATCAAGATGTCTTCGCCTTTGTCTTTTTCAGCGGGATTAATTACGCCCGCTTTGTTAGAGGCCGACATATTTAACTTAATTTGGTCGGCATCTAAATTGGATAGCATTTCAATCAAGAAACGAGCGTTGAAACCAATTTCAATGTCTTCACCTTCGTGTTCGCATGAAAGGCGCTCGTTGGCTTCATTAGAGAAATCCAAGTCTTCGGCCGACACCTGCAGCTCGCTGCCCGTAATTTTCAGGCGCACTTGGTGTGTGGTTTTGTTGGCGTAAATAGAAATACGCTTCAACGAGCCCAACAAATCGGTGCGGTTGATGGTCATTTTAATCGGATTAGATGACGGAATTACATTTTCGTAGTCAGGAAAACGCTCATCAATTAAGCGGCAGATCATTCGGATGTTACCGAAATTGAAAAATGCATTCGACATGTTGAAGTCGATGGTCACGTCAGTGTTCTCTGTTGGCAGGGTGGTTTTCAACAAATTCAACGCTTTGCGCGGAATGATGATGGAGTTGCCGTTATCTGATTTAATATCTGTTCTGCGGTAACGAACCAAACGGTGGCCGTCTGTTGCAACAAACGTAGTGTTCTTCTCGCCTAGGTTTACGTAAACGCCCGTCATGGCAGGGCGCAGCTCATCGCTACTGGTGGCGAAGATGGTGTTGTTAACGGCTTTTGCCAAAACCTCCGAAGAGATGCTCGCAGAGAAGTCATTCGATACCGAAGGCACTTTAGGAAAGTCTGTTGCATTTTCGCCCGCCAACTTGTAACGGCCGTTATCTGAGCTAATCTCTATTGCATAGCTGGTAGTGTCAATTGAGAACGTTACCGGTTGGTCGGGCAGGTTCTTCAGGGTATCCAACAAAATGCGCGCAGGCACCGCAATGCTTCCTTTCTCTTTCGATTCAACCGTAATTTCGGTAATCATAGAAGTCTGCAAGTCTGAGGCAGTTACCTTCAAATTGCTCTTGTCTATTTCAAACAAAAAGTTTTCTAAGATGGGCACTACAGGGTTGGTAGTGATTACGCCATTGATATTGGAAAGCTGCTTGAGCAGGTAGCTTGAGTTAAAGATAAACTTCATTGGAAATCAGTGGTTTGTAGTTTTACAGGGCGGTAAAGGTAGAATGAAAAACAATACCTAACAAGGTGGGGAATTAAGTATTACCCACTGATTATCAACACTTTTTGAACACTTATTTTTTGGGCTTAAAGTACGTTCTGCCGCGCAGCAAAACGGCCGTGGCCTTTGCGTTGAGTAAGATCGCCTCGTTGTTTAATTTGGCCAATAGGGGTTTTTGTGCTGATGCGGTACCAAAAACCGACAACCGCCACTCGCGATTGGCAATATCAAAGATTGAAATAGTAACAGAAGGGGCAAAATTGAACAGACTGTCGTACTCCCGTGCTTCCTGGCCAGAAAGTATTTTATCGGATGGCATCTGTAAAACAGCATCTAAGTACCCAAGCAGCTTAGTGGTGTCCACCTCCATGCCATCTATGGAAATGTATTGCTTTTGCGCGGTGATGGTGAAATCTTCGGCTGCTTGACCTCGAAATGAGGCGTGCAACGACTTAAAGTTCTGCCAATTGAAATTAAAAATGCGTTTCTCGCGCCAGTCATTCTCG
>JBJTHA010000204.1:0-4213 GCA_046094265.1 Cytophagales bacterium | reverse complement strand
CCATGGCTCTGCTCAACCAAGAGAGCATGAAGCCCGATGCTGCCGCTGCCGATCACCTAAGAAATTACTTCACCTTGTTGCACAGCCAACGCGACAAACATTTTGGCAACGCGCGCACTGTGCGGCAAGTGGTAGGCGAATCCGTGAAAAATCAAAACCTGCGTTTGGCCTCCATTAAAAAAGAAGAACGCACACCTGAGCTGATGGAGACTTTGATTTTAGAAGATGTGAAAGAGTTTGAAATAAAAGAGATGGATAAAGGGCCTTCGATTGGGTTTAGAATTAAAAAATTAAGATCAACCTCCAACGAATAGACCCCTTTGTTTTTCATAGTGTTACTAATCCACCTCCTAGGAAATGACTTTGGCAGAGAGTAGCGTTGGAAAAGGAAATTGTAAGCCTATAGCAAAGTAAAAATCCAGAGAACGATCGCATTTAAAAAAATGCCTAAAGCCGGGGGCAACGCGTAAAATTCAACGCCACACAAAACCAAAAGTTTCAAGCTCTCTTTTGAATAAAAATAAACACCAACGTACTCAATCCCAATAAGTAGGGGTAATAAAGATGAGCCATGATATCGAAAGGCCCTACAAGCTGGTGAGCTACGGCCAGTGCGGCTAACACCTGTGCTCCATAGGGCAACAGCCCCTGCACGAAACATGAAATGGTATCGAGGATACTGGCACTTCTGCGCGGGTCAATACCATTTTTATCGGCAATGTCTTTGGCGAGTGGCCCTACAATCAAAATAGTAATCGTGTTATTGGCCAGCGTGGCATTGACCAAAGCCGTGAGCGAAGCAATGCCCAACTCTCCTCCCCTGCTACTTTTTACATGTCGTGATACATGGTGCAAAATATAATCAATGCCGCGGTAGTAGCGAATAAGCCCGACAATGCCGCCAATAATGATGCACGTTAAACTCAATTCAAACATGGACGCCATGCCCGTGTTGAGCGCGTTGATCATTGGCCACAAGGTGAGGCCGCTCACAAAAAAGCCAATGACCATGGAAAGAAAAATACCGGAGATCAACACCCAAATCACATTCATGCCCAATAAGGCAGCAATAAAAATAAACAGGTACGGAACGATTTTGATAAATGAATATTCGTAAACAGCCGCAGACTGCGTTGGAAGATTCGTAGTAAATGCATACAGTAAAAAAGTAATAATGGCGGGCGGCAGCGCAATCCAAAAGTTTACTTTAAACTTCGCGCGCATCTCCACCCCTTGCGTGCGGGTGGCAGCAATCGTGGTATCGGAAATCATGCTCAGGTTATCACCAAACATGGCACCGCCCACTACGGCCGCCAACCCCACGGCTAACGTGCCCGGTACGGATTCGTTGATGCCTGCAGCGATAGGTGCAAGTGCCACCACGGTGCCCACAGAAGTACCCAATGAAAGCGAAATAAAGCAAGCCGTTAAAAACAAACCACCAATCAACAGACTGGGCGACACATAAGACAAAGCAAAGTTGATAGTAGACTGCACCGCGCCTATCGTTTTACTCACCTCTGCAAACGCGCCCGCCAGCAGGAAAATCAAAATCATCAGCATGATGCCAGAGTCGCCCGCGCCCTTGCTAAACTCTTCCATCTTATCGTGAAAGGTCATTTTGGGGTACAACACAAAACCCACAATAGCCGAAAACAAAAATGCCACCAAAATGGGCATCTTATAAAAATCGTTCAACAGCAGCGAAGTGCCGAGGTAAACAAAAATAAAAACCAGCAAGGGCGAAAGTGCCCAAAACCGGCCGGAGTTATTATTCATAATCAATCATCTGAACGCTCTAAGCGGTCTGACGACTTGCAAACATAGTCGATTAATTTGATAGGTTAATCTTGATTCGAGGCATACTTTTTAACAAAAGCCAAATCTTTAGTGCTAATTCTGAGCTGTTTCCACACGGGTAACTTCTAAAAAAGATACTTATTCCAATCAATGCTAACATTACAAAAACCATTAAATTAGCAAGTATCTCTCGTACAAATCGGTGCGACTAATTGGTGAATCTTCGCTTCATTAGTCTTTTTCATCAATTCTTCAGGGGTTCTTCAGTCAATGCTTCCCATGATCTTTGTGAATCTCATCGCTCTGAATAGCTTTTAATCGTTGATGGGCAGTGAAAACTATCTACTGCATATACCCCTAAAAGCACAGTATTCGCACCGCTTTAAATCATCGGTCTGATCAAAGGTTGTTTTTGTATCGAATATTTCCTTCAGCAGTTTCAGCAAATGATCTTCAAATTCGGGCAGGTACCGATGCGCATCCTCTATTCGTTGCCCATCAATCCGCAAGCCGTATTGAAAATTATTTTTGAAGAGTTCTTTTCGGTTCATTAGTCCGGGTTGTAATACATAGCTACCCGAAATCTTTCGCGCATACACCCACGCGTACATCATGGCTTGAAATACCGCTTTGTTTCGCTTGGCATCATCGCGGTCAAAAAGTGAAGCCACCGACTTAAAGTCATTTAAATCCTTGCCTGTTTTGTAATCGATAATTCGCACCTGGTTTTCCTTTCTATCAACTCGGTCAATTTTGCCACCCAGCGCCACCGCCTGATTAGCCGACAACGGAAATTTAGTGTTGAAGCTATTGACCTCCAATAGTTCAATGGCAAATGGCGCGTAGGCCTTGTCTCTTTCAAGTACTTTTATCGCCATCTTCTTCACCATCTCATTCACCACTAGTTGCTGCCCTTCGTAAGTCAATTCTCTTTCACCAGTTACCTTAAAATGTCTTCTATAAGCGCGCTCGATCAGCGCATCCAGTTTTCCATCTAAATTCTCGAAATGCTTCTCCTCCACCAACCACTGACCTCTAACGGGTTTTAAGTCGTTATAAAATGCATACATCACTTCGTGGAAGGTATTGCCGAACACGCGGGCATCGGCCGTTTCTTCCACTTCATTGGGCTCTTTCAATCCAATTACGTTCTTAAAATAAAAGAGCATGCGACAATCCAGGTAATTGTTGAGCGATGAAGGCGTAAGGTCTTGCCCCTCATAGCGTGTCAGTTTGTCAAGTACGCTCGCATCTTTTGGGATGCGAATCGGCTGCGGTTGTTTAATAGATACGGGGCTATGCAACAGTCTTCGTTCATACGGCCAGCCCGTATCATAAATGATTTGGTTGAGGTAGCGGCTCATCTCGCCCATTCCCAAAACATCCGGCTCGGTATTATAAAAAAGCGAAGCTTTTTGCGTGCGCTGCAGCAGTCGGTAAAACAGATACGCATACATCGAGTCTTGATGCTGATACGTAGGAAGGCCATATGCCTTTCGAACGGAATAAGGAATATACGAGCCTTGTTTGGCAGATGCAGGCCACATGCCTTCGTTCAGCGACAGCACAAATACATTCTCAAAATCAAGATTGCGCGTTTCAAGCACGCCCATCACCTGAATGCCCTTCAATGGTTCGCCTGAGAACGGCACTTTCTCAGATCGCATCATCTGACGAAACAGCTTTTGCACCATTTCAATTTCCATGGGCTCTTGGGCAGTCAGCTCTTTCAACTTGGCAAGCTGACGATGAAAATAAAAAGCAAACTCCTTTTCAAACAAAGTGCCCACCGGCCGAACGGCCAGTTGCTCAATCAATTCCAGTAAATGCGCGCAAAGGTTTGCCGGAGCCACGTTTTTAAAGACTGCCGCGATGAACGAATCGCCAGAATCAAAAAACTGCTCATCCAAATGCACGCGATTGCCTTTTTTAATCAGCTCTTGTAGTTGACCAACCTGACTGGCGGAAATAGCTTTGAGATAAGGATGGTTTAACAAATTGAAGACGTGACGATAGTAAAACTCGTCTTTGCGTTTCGTTCGATGTAAATCAAATAAAAAATCGATGAAGGAGAAGAAAGGTGTTTGCACGAGTGGATAGCCCATCGTAACGTTGATGGCAGTCAATTGGCTGGGCAACGAATAAAGCACGGGCAGCAACATGCTCTCGTCCGGCAGCACCACCACCGTCTTTTCGTAGTCTTCGGGCTTGAGTTCTTTTAGGTATTGCGCCAATAACTTGGGCTGTCCTGCCTTTTGGGGAACACCTAGCAGTGTAATTTTCTTTTCATTTGAAAGACTCTGCGGAGCTTTTTTCGAAAATGTGTCTTTTAAAATCGGATGCGCACGATACAATCGAAAGAAGTTACCCGCCTCGCGATACTCCTTGCTGACGTAAAAATGGTCTTCATCCC
>JBJTHA010000203.1:0-4949 GCA_046094265.1 Cytophagales bacterium | reverse complement strand
GACTTTTCCAGTCGTATTTAATGTACATGCGCTCCATTTCCATTTCAGCACCAGTAGCGGCCATATAATGCATATTCAATTCACCTGCCACAGAAACTTTGTCAGAAATTTGAGAAGTTACATAAGTGACCAAAGGGCCCCCTCTAAAATATGGTGATGAAGAATTTTGACTGCTATTGGAATAAAAATCAAACCCTGGGTGGGCATAGAACCTAATGCTAGTAGTGGGCTGTCCGATGGAATCTAGTGTAAAAAGAGATGCAAGTACGAGCAAGCACAATGCTTTAGACGGGTGGAGTAGCTTTTGGTTATTCATGATGTGTTTCGTTTTAGTCAAAAATAATAAAATTCAGTCCCATTGTAAATAAACTTTATAGGCCACGATTGTCAATTACCTGTCCATTTTTGAACTTTCATGCGTTCGTTTATATACGGTTAACGCTAAGTCAAACCACTTTTTCGTGAGAAAACAGCCACTATCAATAATTGACCACTTTTTGCTGACGCATTAAAAAAATGCTCGTTATGTCAACTCGCTCTAATTCCACATCTACCGCGCTTGTTATTATTTTATTGATTTTTACCTTTCCCATTTGGTTTTCGGTAGGGGCTGCGCTCTTAGGGGTGATGGCAGGTATTTTTGGTGCCCTCATTGGTGTGGTGAGTGCCATTTTTGGATTGTTGGTAGCCGCGATCGCATTGCCATTCAAAATGATATTTGGTTGGGGGAGTTGCGACATGGGATTCGATTGGCACCCCGCGGTTTGGCTGTTGCTATTGGTGGTAGCCGCGTTGCTCATTAGAAGAAGATAGCCGCAGCTCTAACAACGAACGAAAATTCCTAATTGATCTTTGCGTCCGCACGATAGGCCATCACGTAATTTCGCAAAGCATCTTGCCAGGTGATGTCGGCATCCCACTTGTTGCCTAAAAAGATATTGCCGTATTCTATATTCTTGATGTAAAACTTATAAACATCCTCACTCGCCAAAATGGTTTTGATTTGCGGCACCCCGTCCGCAAAAAAAGTGGTAGCAATAGAGCGACCGGTTTGGGTATAGTCATAACCCAACACTTGGCGTAATAAGCTTCCTCTTCCATGAAGCACTCGCAGCACTGAACGAAAGCCGCGCACACCCAGATCCGCCTCCTCTGATTTTGCGTCTACCATTTCGAACTTAAATGGATAGTATTGCTTCAGGAGTGCCTCAAGTTCTGCATTGTCTTTTTCATTATCCATTTTAGGCACGGCCGTTTTAAACGATTTTGCTTCTACCGAAAAATTGTGGTTGATGCGGCCCGTGAAGTAGGTCATGGGAATATCCATTTCGGGCAGATCGTTGATTAGAAAGTTTTGCTTCTTTAAATTACTGGTTGCAAGTCGGTAAATAGTGCGCAGCACTTCTTGTTGAGAGGGGTTTGATTGCCTCCAGCCCGTGCTCCTTCTATCGAAGATATCTTTGTTTCCGCAAAACGTGCCGAAAACATAATGATATTGGTTGTCTGCCTTTTGCAAGAGCACGATGTATTTTATGTTACGGAACGAGAAGTAAGTAGCAAAAGCCCTGCGCGTGTCGGTACCCGCCAATACATAGGCGATATCGAAATAACAAACGGCATCAATGCCGGTTTGCTGAAAGTATTTTTGTGTTTCTTGCAATTCGGGTTTACCCACTGTATTTTGAAAAAGCACCACAGTGCGTGCCGAAAGCAAATCGTTGGGAATGGTATTAGAAATGGTAAGCGAAGCCAGTAGTGCTTGCTCTTCCGATGTTTGGGCGCTTCCCGACAACGCCAGCACGACCAACAGTAGGGTTGTTAGCTTTTTCAATTCCACAACTAAACGAACCAATGTAAGCATTCGTATTTAACCGCTATTATAGGATTACCAAACTGGCAAACTGCTGCGTTTTTTTTCGTTGGCCATACACTATCACCTCACCATTAGAGATTTGTTTGCACGCCTTAGGCCGTACAATCACTTCTGCGTCCAACGCATTAAATACCGGTTGTTTAGTAACGTTGCCAGCTTGGTCTACGCTCACCAACACCACTACGGATTTGCGTGGGTTGTAATTTTTTGCCTTTTCAGTTTCATCGGCTTCCAAATTTTTAGGGTTATCATTGAAAACGAAACAGATTCTGCCTTTGCTGATCACCAAGCAATAGGAAGAATAGAAACCTCCATCATTGGCTGTGTGTTGGGTTTTAGGTATTTTCTGTGTCCATAATATCTCACCAGTCGCACTGAATTTCACCAATATGATATCGTTGTAGTAGTAATGGTAAGTGGTTTGAGTTGTCATGCCGCCACCGGGCATGCGCATGGTATTGGTAATGGCCTGAACATAATATTGTTCTCCAATCAAAATCGCACTGCCATCTTTGCCTACCAATAGTTTATCCAGATCAAACTCAAATAATTCGGGTTCTTCTTGCCGTTTCGCCTTCCGCTGTTCGCGGTTGCTCATATTTTGTGTAATAAAGTCGATGCCAAATTCTTTGAAACTCTTGTGTACAATTGCTGAGCTGGCTGCGTCCACGCGTAAAAAGAAGGTACCCCTAATGCTGACGGTTCCTTTTTCGGAATAGAAGCCCGCACAAACGATGTTCTGATCATCCAAAATTTCAATTTGCATATCAGTCAAAAACCGATCGTCTAGCGACACGGGGTATTGCTTTACCGTGTTTCCGTTATCGCGACAAGCCAAAATTTCGTAGCTATAGTTGGGTAATCCTTTTCTTTTTTCCTTCCGTTTTTCCTTATACACCAAACCCAATAAATAGGCGTTGCCGTTATTATCTACTCGAAACGACTCGAAGTCATACAGCTCATCGCGGTAAGGCATGGTAATGTCTTTCGTCCAAATCAGATTCAATTGTTGATCAAACACAGTAAAACCAAATTTCTCTGGCTGCCCCTCGGTGTAGGGTAAAGAATACAACAGTAGTATTTTTGAACTGTCTCGCGATACGCGATACTGGAAACTACCGCGGTTTCGTTTTGATTTACCCGCGTAGTCAATCTCACCAATTTTTTTTACTTCCCCCTTAGGTTGTAAAGTCTGTTTGTCGATTTCGTCCAAAAAAAGACTATTGACTTTTGCCTTCGAGTCATCCAGAGAGTAAAACAGCAATAGTTTACCCTTTAGGTGAAGAATATTGCTGATTCTTCCAGAACGTTTCCCCGACTCAATGTCGAGGTCGGCCGTACGGCCCGGATTCATGCTTTTGTCAAAATGTTGCAATGAGTACTCAACTTTGCCAAAAGCCCGGAAGCGATTGTGGACCGCATAAAAACCAGTGGCATCATGGCCCACCACATCGTTTAAAGTAGAGCGAGGGGTTTTAAACTCCTGACCCCATTTTACCTTCAGGTCTAATGTTTGGGCATCAAGAGATAAGACGGTGAGGAAAATGACAACTTGAAGCGAGGTTTGAATTAAGGTGCTTTTCATTTCTTTGAAATGTAAGTTAATTGAGTTTCGATGTTCGTCAGAAAGATTTGATCCATCGGATGCACGTATGGATCCTTCCTGCGATATTCCTTTTTGTAATATTGTTTCGCTTTGATTAGGTTTTCTTCTTGCAGTTTTGGCGATTTTTTAGCCTTGTGTACCTCCGCCAAATAAAAATAAGCTTCGGCAAAGTAGTCATTGGTAGAAATGGATTTGTTGAGCCAGCGAATCGCATCATCGAGATCGCCTAGTTCCATTTTCAGTACGCCTAAATGAAGGTACTCATACAAGCCGGGAGAATATCCCTTTTTATTAAGTTGGGTTTCGATTATTTCAACAGCCTTTTGCTTTTTACCTAAGCCCTTATAGCATAACGCTTTTGCAATAGTCAAGTGATAATCTCCATTTTGAGAGTAGCCTATTTCTAAAGGCAACAATTTCTCCAACTGCTCAAAATCTCGAATCGCTCCACTATAATCTCTCAAAAATTGATATCGACACCAACCACGATAACCCAAGTGCAGCGTAGGGTTTAGCTCGACCGCCTTATCAATGTGTTTTTTCCAAGTAATAAAGTCACCACGTTTCAAATAAGGAACCGATTTCTCCATGTAGGCATAATCCAATGCCGGGCATTGCGCAATGGCTTGGTCAAAATTCTCCTGCGATGTACGCGAGCCCTGCACTCCTCCGCCTTCTGTTGCTAACACGCACGCCTCGTAACAGGGCAGGTTGTTGTCCATTTTGTAAACGTTACAATTGGGTTCGGTGATGCCAGAAAAAGGTATCAGCCATAACAACAACATGACCCCGATTGCTCGATAAATTTTCATGGCATTATCTCAGTTAGCTTTCCACGCTCAATTTTAAAGGTTAAGTATTGATAATAATCCACCGCTTCGCCCCTTTCGTTTTTGGCAATCAGCCAGCCGTCAAGTTTTTTAGTTCGGGTCAGCAGATCAGCAATTAAAGCTTCGTTAAACTTCTTTTCTTGATAAGCGGTATCCATTTGTTGAATACGGAAACGACCCGTTTTTCGTTGGCAATTGACCACGAATCGGATAGTGACGTAACCATAGTCTGTTGAATCGGTAGATTGAACGTTCACATATTGGTCATCTATTTTTGGTTTTTCACCTTCATATTGAACACCATTTCCAAAATTATAGTATTGATACGAGGCGCCTTCAAAGCAAGGCTTAAAAGCAGGGTCATCAATACTCGAATCAGCAGAAATATCGCCCACATGCTCTGGGTATTGCTGTCCTGTTTCAACTTTCTTGCTGCACGTTACCATCGTTATCGCAAGAACAATAACGACTAGTCTAATGATTGATAGGCATTTTTGCATCGCTACAAACCTACAAAAACTCCTTCATCATTTTCCTTTACGGGAAAGGTCTCCGCATCGCGGCAGCGCTCAACCGCCTCTCGCCCATTTTTCAGATTAAATCGATAGCCATGCCACGGGCAAATCACTTCGCCCAAATA
>JBJTHA010000202.1:0-2943 GCA_046094265.1 Cytophagales bacterium | reverse complement strand
TATCTCTTACCAACACTATTTTTAAATCATCGTTTTCATCTTTTAGCCTTTCGCCTATTGCTTTACGCTGTGCTTTGTTACGCAAATGGGGTTGAAATTCTTTTACATCGGCACTTGAACCTGTCATGATAACTTTTATAGTTCCCTTGGTATCATCATCGCTGTGCCAATGGGGTTTTAAAGCAATGATTTCATTGTATAAGTCCACACATATTTGCCTACTCATACACACTACCATGGCTTTACTTTCTACTACAGCATTCTTTTTCTCAAAATGTGCAACAATATCTTGAGCTACTTTTTTCAATCGTTCTTTACTGCCCACTACCGCTTCAATGCTGCTCCATTTTGCTTTCAGCTTTTGGGCATTGCTTAACTCTTCTTGTTCGGTAAGTTCCTCAATTGTCTCGTCTAGAATTATTTTTTTGTTATTGTCTAAGGCAATTTTTGCAACCCTGCTTTCGTAATAAATAGGCACAGTTGCCCCATCTCTTACGGCTTGCTGTATGTCGTATACATGAATATAATTACCAAAAATGGCTTGGGTACTTTTATCTGTACTTTCAATGGGTGTGCCAGTAAATCCAATGTATGACGCATTGGGCAAACTTTCTCTTAGCCTACTCGCATAGCCATCCAACAAACCATATTGACTGCGGTGCGCTTCATCGGCAATTACCACAATATTGTGTCTGTTGCTTATTATTTTTGCTTTTACACCTATGTATTTTACTTTAGGCTCGGCTACTTTACGGGCATTGTTTGGTTCGGTGTCTTCATCTAGTTCTAACTGAAATTTTTGAATGGTTGTAAATACAATACCGCCTGAGCTTACGTTTAAAATTTCTTTTAGGTGATGCCTGTTTTCGGCTTGCTTGGGAATTTGCCTTAATAATTGATTACAATTGGTAAATGTTTCAAATAATTGATCGTCTAAATCGTTTCTATCGGTTAGCACCACAATTGTAGGGTTTTGCATGGCGGGATGCGTAACAATTTTACCTGTATAAAAAACCATGCTTAAACTTTTGCCGCTACCCTGTGTATGCCATACCACACCGGCTTTTTTATCACCTTCTGTTTTAGCAGCTGACAAGGTGGTTTCTATTGCTTTTTTTACAGCAAAGTACTGGTGATATTGGGCGATTTTTTTTATCGTTTTTGTTTCTGTTTTTTCGAATACGATGTAGTTTTTAATGCCATCTAACAGCACTTCTTTGTTGCATAATCCTTTTAGCAAAAACTCCATTTGTAAATCCAAACTATTTTCAATGGTTTTTCCATCAATACTTTTCCAAGGTTTGTAATATTTGAGGCTGCTGCTAATTGTGCCGTATGCCGCACTCCATCCATCGCTGATAATACTGATTGCGTTGTAGGTAAATAATGACGGAATGGTATTTTGGTAGGTTTGAATTTGATTGAATGCGGCTTCTACGTCTGCTTTTTCTATTACCGCATTTTTTAATTCTATTACCACCAACGGCAGACCATTGATGAGTAAAATTATATCGGGGCGTTTGTTTTGGTTGCCCTCAATAATCGTGAACTGATTAACCGCTAAAAACTCGTTGTTATTGGGTTGGTTGAAATCTACAATGTAAACTTTCTCGCCTCGTATGCCGTCTGCCGTTCTTACTTCTACATCTACACCTTCCGTCAGGTATTTGTGAAAAGTTTCGTTGTTGATTAAGGCATTGGGGCTATCGGTGCGAAGCACTTTTTTCAACGCATCTTCTTTGGCATCTTGTGTAATGGTTGGGTTGAGTTTTTCGATAGCATCACGCAAACGGGTAACCAATACCACTTCGTTGTATTGCCTTTCGGGGTGCTCTCCATCAGGTGAAAGCACCAGACCGTTCAGGTACTGATAACCCAAACCTTGCAGGTAGCCAAGAGCTATTTCTTCTATTTCGTTTTCGCTGATGCTGTTCATTTTTTCTTTTTGGGCGGTGTTAACTTTTTTACTTCTTTATCAAAATCTGATACATAAAATTTGTCCTGAATAATTCGGTATTTTTCAAACTCGCTTTCTGCAAATGCTTTGGCAATGGCTTGTGTAACTTTTCCTGCGTTTTTTAAAATATCCTTTTCATTGAATTGCAAAAAGGCGTTCAGTTTTCCTGCCCAGTCGTTCATAGTCATGGGTATATTTCTTTCGGCTTGCGTTTCCGCATAATCCAAATACATGGTTACAAAACGGTCAAGTGATTTCAATTCTTTTTCGGTGAAGTAGTTTTTCGCTACCGAAACATCTGTTTTGATGATTTTGCCCGAGGGTGCATTTTTCCATGTGGTCAATCCCATGTGCTCCTTCTCACTGTTAGCACGGTTCACTATCAGTTCGGCTGCGGTGTGTCCATGAATAGCGAAATGTAATTTGTTTTGAACAGATGCAAAAAATGTTTGGGTTATTACATCATCTGCTTTGTAATCCATTGCTGTTGCGTAGATGTCGGTAATCTTCTGGTAAAAGTTACGTTCGCTTGCCCTTATCTCCCTTATTTCGGCAAGCAAGTCGTCAAAATAGGTTTTACTTAAAAATGCTCCGTTCTTCAATCGTTCTTTATCCAGCACATAACCCCTGATGGCAAAATCACGAAGCACTGATGTTGCCCACTGGCGAAATAGTGTTGCCCGCTGCGAATTAACCCTATAGCCCACCGAAATAATAGCATCCAGATTGTAAAAAGCGGTGTTGTATTGTTTGCCGTCTGCGGCAGTTGTAAAGAATTTCTTTACAACTGAATTTTCCTGCAACTCTCCCTCTGCAAAAATGTTTTTAAGGTGCTGACCAATGTTTTGTTTGGTGGTTTGAAACAATTCGGCAATGAGCGATTGGGTAAGCCAAACCGTTTCGTCCTGCACACGAACTTCAATGGTATTTTCGCCTGCCTGCGAAGTAAATACCAAAAATTCGGCTGTGCTGTTGCGTATTTGTAT
>JBJTHA010000201.1:0-4654 GCA_046094265.1 Cytophagales bacterium | reverse complement strand
CTTCTTTCTCTTGCTCGCTCCATAACTCAGGAAAGAACATAATCTTCTGAAAGCGCGGAGGTAAATATTTTTGCCAATTGGTACCTCCCGTAGCTTTGATGTCTTCGGGATTGCGTTGCAGATAATGGCCGGCAGATTTTAGATGCGCCAAGGGCCAATGTACGTTAGCTAATTGATCAAACTCGCGCAGGTATTTTTTTAAAAGCTCTGATTGAGAAAATTTCGCACTGAAAAGTTTCCACAGATTTCTGTCACGGTACTTCATACCCGTTTCCTTAAAAAGTTTCAAATACTTTTCTTCAAACTGTTGAAGCGTAAGCGTTTTTTTGCCAGACGCCAATTCGGTAGCGCCACTTCGCCAGTAGAGCTTTTCAATTTGCTGGCCAATGTCGCTATATTCTTTCAGTGCTTCGCGCTCTTGCACGTTTACCAAATTGATCGTATCGGTGGAGCAAATCTCAATCAAACGGTATTGAGCCGACTGAAAACCCGAGGCCGGCAGCAACGACATTCTGAATTTCAAGAATTGCTCACGCTCCATGCCGTGAATCATCACACTAAACGAGTTTTCGAGTTGCTGAAAGTATGTGATGATGCGCAACATCCTCTCTTGGAAAAACTTTTCAGTCAATGCTTCGTGAAAAGCAATCTGCTCAATCTCCCATACTATCAAGTTAAAGTATAGTTCAGTAATCTGGTGGTAAATAATAAAAATCTTCTCGTCTGGAAATTGAGTCTTTGGATTTTGTAGACTAAGCAGTGTATCCAAGTGAATGTAATCCCAATAAGTAAGGTAGTCCGAATACAAAAGCCCATCGAGGTAAGACGAAAGGTCTTGCCCCATCACCGCATACTTTTGTTGAAGTTTTTTTACCTGTTCTAACAGTGCGGGATCCAAAGATTTATCCATAAAATGCAATTACTTGTGTAAATTTGCGCCTTTCAACTGCAATAACAAAAACATCATGGAAAACACTGCCACCGCTGCCAAAAAATCGTTGAAACAAGACCGATATGAACAACCCGATTTCTACGGAATAGACGATTTGCTGAATGAAGAACACAAACTCATCCGCAGTTCCATACGTGATTTCGTAAAGAAAGAAATCAGTCCTTACATTGAAGATTGGGCACAGCGCGCTCACTTTCCATACGAAATCGTAAAAAAGTTTGGAGACATTGGCGCTTTTGGCCCCACCATACCCCAACAATATGGCGGTGGCGGATTGGATTACATCTCGTACGGAATCTTGATGCAGGAGATTGAGCGGGGTGATTCTGGAATGCGCAGCACCGCCTCGGTACAAGGTAGCCTGGTAATGTACCCGATCTATAAATTTGGCAGCGAAGAGCAGCGCAAAAAGTATTTGCCCAAGTTGGCATCGGGCGAGTGGCTCGGCTGCTTTGGTTTGACTGAACCTGATTTTGGGTCAAACCCGAGCGGCATGGTGACTAACTTCAAAGACATGGGCGATCATTATTTGTTGAATGGTGCCAAGATGTGGATTTCCAATTCACCCAAAGCAGATGTTGCGGTGGTGTGGGCAAAAAATGAAGCAGGCAGAATACATGGTTTGATTGTAGAGCGCGGAATGCCCGGATTCACTACGCCTGAGACACACGGGAAGTGGAGCTTGCGCGCCAGTTGCACCGGTGAACTGGTGTTTCATGATGTAAAAGTTCCAAAAGAAAATCTATTGCCGGGAAAGAATGGTTTGGGCGCTCCCATGATGTGCCTCGATTCGGCTCGCTATGGCATTGCGTGGGGCGCCATTGGTGCTGCCATGGATTGTTATGATTCAGCAAGGAGATATGCCATTGAGCGTATTCAGTTTGGTAAACCGATCGGCTCTTTTCAATTGATACAAAAGAAGCTGGCCGAAATGTTGACCGAAATCACCAAAGCACAATTATTGAACTGGCGCTTGGGCGTATTGATGAATGAGGGCAAAGGCACCACCGCGCAAATTTCTATGGCGAAGCGCAACAGCGTACATACAGCCTTGGAAATTGCCCGCGAGGCACGCCAAATTCACGGGGGCATGGGCATTACAGGTGAGTACCCGATTATGCGCCACATGATGAACCTGGAGAGTGTGGTCACCTACGAAGGAACGCATGATATTCACTTGTTGATTTTGGGAAATCATATTACAGGAATTCCGGCCTTCGCATCTTGATGAAAATCGTAACCGTTCTTGGCGCGCGTCCTCAATTCGTTAAAGCAGCAACGGTTTCGCGCGAGTTGAAGAAGCGGGGCCTGGAAGAAGTCATCGTACACACCGGCCAGCACTTTGATCACGCTATGAGTCAAGTGTTCTTTGACGAGATGGACATTCCGCACCCAAACTACAATTTGGAAATCAGCGGCTTGCAACATGGCGCCATGACGGGGCGCATGCTCGAAAAAGTGGAAGAGGTTCTACTTCAAGAAAAGCCGGATTATGTAATGGTATATGGCGATACGAATTCCACTTTGGCCGGGGCTTTAGCAGCCAGTAAACTGCACATACCATTGGCGCACGTAGAAGCGGGCTTGCGCAGTTTCGATATGAAGATGCCCGAGGAAGTTAACCGCATCCTCACTGATCGTATCAGCAATGTTTTGTTTTGCCCGACTACCACCGCCATCGACAACCTGCACCAAGAAGGCTTTCGACATTTCCATACGCAAATACAATTAGTAGGTGATGTGATGCTCGATGCTGTTCTGCATTACAAAGAAAAGTCCAAAAGATTTTCAAAAATTCTGCAAACAGAAAAACTGCTGGGCAAGAAATTTGTGTTAGCCACATTGCACCGTGCTGAGAACACCAACGACCCGCATCGCCTGAAATCGATTTGCGAGGCACTCAACGAAATCCATAAAAAGGCTACGGTGGTGTTGCCTTTGCACCCGCGCACAAAAAGTTATCTGCAGGCCAATAACATCTCACTGAACGTGCACGTGATCGAACCTGTGGGATACTTTGACATGCTAATGCTGTTGCACAATTGCGACCTGGTGCTGACCGACAGCGGTGGCCTACAAAAAGAAGCCTATTTCTTTGAAAAGTATTGCATCACACTGCGCGATCAAACCGAGTGGGTTGAGTTAGTGCATGAGGGCGCAAACAGTTTGGCCGGAGCCGACCGTAACACCATTCTTCGCGATGCCGAGTTGGCAAAACATAAGCAGGTAACATTTAATCCCGATCTTTACGGACAGGGAGACGCAGCCAAAAAAATTGTAGCGGCTCTCAAAAAATCTTAACTGAAAAAGAAGAGATGCCTGCAGACCGAGTACAGATGTTGAAAAGCCTTATCCAAGAAGATCCAAACGATCCGTTTTTGCGCTACGGACTGGCTATGGAAACCGCCAAGGTAGATCCGGCCGAAGCCGTGCAACTGTTTGACCATATTTTGTCCCAATTCCCTAACTACTTGCCAACATACTACCAAGCCGCGGTATTGCACATCGAAGGCAAAGGGTATGACAAAGCCAAGCGAGTCTTACAAGCTGGTATCGAATTGGCCATGAGCAAAGGAGAAATGAAAACCATTAGCGAACTGCGTACCCTGTTGGATCAACTAGACTAATAACCACATAAATACTTGTAGATATGACAAGCTTTTTCGCCAGTCTGCTATAAGCAGGTGAACCATGAGCGGCAGGCAGGTAGACGTGTCCGCCTAAAAACGGGTAATTTTGGATGTATATCGTCCTTCCATTGAAGCAAAAAAAATTGGTGTAAAAAATGATATGCGTTTGAACGAAGCGATATAACTCTACCCAAAATTAGGCCGCTGGGGATACACACCGGCTGCAACTGTGAATTTCACGTCAAAATCATCATTGTATTGAAGCAATACTACGATAATCAGCTTTGAATTAGTGAAGGATTTATAAATCGAAGCACTCTCGATAAACATGTGCAATTTGGATTTAAGAAACTTCTAAGTTTTTGCACCAAAAAGATACTAAAATTATTTTAGTAAATGTTTCAGGTAGTTCAAGGCAGCACAACCCTTCATCTGATGAAGCATTTGTTCAAACTTTGGAATTCTTTGATTTACTATTCTATGAAGCTGACGCCCGTTTGGTGGCAAAGAAAACTCATCAGGTTCAACTCCTTCCTGCTTTGCTTGTTTTAAAACCCAATCTTCAAGCCTTGGTTTCAACACAATCAACTTCGCGCCTGTTCCTATATTCAAAAAAAAATCTACATCAAATTTGGTTTCCCCTTGTTTTATATAATGCGAAAAGTATCCGGGATTTGCTGAACCCGGATCTTCATCAACAATTCCGCAAGCTTGGTGATTTTTCTCTAAATAATTGAATACTTGGCCTTTATTGGGTTGGTGAGTTATTTCTCTTTTCGAATAGCCCAAGGTTCTTACCAAGGCTTCGTCAGGATTACATTCCAAAACAATGTCTCTCATCAGTCCTCTACCAACTTACTCAAATTAAAAAAAGCATCAACTCCACGATCAAGTAGTTGTGCCAAGTTTTCAGTGGGCACCTTCTTGACAGTTGTTTCATAACCTTCCATGCTCGTTACAAAAACTGACAAATCTTCAACTAGAGTTTTGGCCACGAGTGACGACAAAAGATATGGATTGTGGGTAGCGATAAAATATTGATTATCAACGTCACCTGCCATCATCTCTGCAA